>NZ_DAISLS010000011.1:0-25835 GCF_036820405.1 Oryzomicrobium sp. | reverse complement strand
CGCCACGGTCGGCAAAATCCCGGCGCGGACGGTCACCGAAGTCGCCGCGCGGCGGGCGGTCGCCGAAGCTGCGCGGACGATCCCCTTCCGGACGCGGCGGGCGGTCACCACGGTCACCACGGTCACCACGATCGTCCCGCTCGCCGTAAGGGCGGTTCGGACGGTCGCCGAAGTTGCGCGGGCGATCCCCTTCCGGACGCGGCGGGCGGTCGCCAAAGCCGCGCGGACGGTCGGAGCGTTCGCCTTCGCCGCCCCGGGCCGGGCGCTCGTCGCGGGGGCCACGGGGGCCGCTGCCGCCGCCGGGACGCTCCAGCCCCTTCACCGGCCAGCCGCCCAGGGAGGCGCCGCCGCGGGCGCCGCTGCCGGAGCGGCCGGTGCCGCCGCGCTTCCAGGAGCCCGGCCGTTTCGTATCGTTCATGGTTCTGCTTTCAAAGGGCAAAGGGGAGGAGAAGGGTCAGGGGGCTAGGGTGCCAGGTGGGACTCAGGCCACCGCCAGCAGTTCCACCTCGAACACCAGGGTGGCATTGGGCGGAATCACGCCGCCAGCGCCGCGGGCGCCGTAGCCCATTTCGGGCGGAATGGTCAGCTTGCGCACGCCGCCCACCTTCATGCCCTGGACGCCCTCGTCCCAGCCGGCGATGACGTAGCGCTGCCCGAGGGGAAACTGGAACGGCTCGTCCCGATCCTTGCTCGAATCGAACTTGGTGCCGTCGGTGAGCCAGCCGGTGTAGTGCACCACCACCATGTTGCCGGCCTTGGCCGTGGCGCCGGTGCCGAAGGTCAATTCGTCGATGATCAGGCCAGTAGAGTCGGACATGGCAGCCTCCGCGAAAAAGGTAAAAAGGGCAGGCAGTTTACTCTTTCCCGCCCCGGGAAACGCAGTCCCGGCACAAAAGGCAAAGCCCCGCCACGGGGGCGGGGCCGGCCGGGACGATGCAAAGGCTCAGTCGTGGCGATGGCCGTGGTGACGATGGCGGTGGCGGTGGCCTTTGGCGCCCCGGTGGCCGTGGCTGTCGGCGGACACGTTCCGGCCCACCGCGGCACCGGCCGCGCCACCCGCACCGGCACCGACGATGGCGCCAGTGCGCCCGCCGACCGCATTGCCCACGGCCGCGCCTCCCGCGCCCCCGACCGCACCGCCGATGGCGGCACCAGTCTGGTTGCGTCCCGGCGTGGCCACGGCACCGCCGGCCGCCCCGCCCACCGCGCCGCCGATCACGGCGCCGGCGGAACCGCCCACGGCCTGGCCGACGGCAGCGCCGGCGGCGCCCCCCAACCCGCCGCCCACGGCGGAACGGGTGGTGTCGGCATGAACGGTCCCCGCAGCCAGCCCGAGGGCGGCGCAGGAAATGGCGAGAAAGCGGGAAACGGCGTGGGGCGACATGGCAGTCCTCGTGTTACGGGGTTGCTTGGAATGCCGTCGAGTGTAGCCGCCTGCCCGTTGCCTCCTGTTCCCCGCCAGTGACCGGGGAGCAACAAAGTGTTGCAGGATGTTATGCCGTAGCGGCGTAGCCGGTGCGGGCGATCCAACTGGCCAGGGCCCAGTCCATGCTGGCCACGTGGTTGTCGAACCAGGGCACCAGTTCCCGGGCCAGGGTGCGGCCCAGGGCGGCGTCGCCGGCGGCCACCTTGTCGCGCACCGCCACCACCACCGCCAGGGACCGGCTGTGCTCGTCCTCATGGCAACCGGTGGGAGGAAAGTGGGATTCCTCCATCCAGCGCTGCTCCATGGCGAAGTGGCGTTCGGTGTGCTCCACCAGGGCATCCATCAGGGGCACCAGGTCGGCCTCGGGCGGGGCCACCAGCAGGGCGTTCACCAGGGAGACGAATTCCCGGTGGATGTCGTCCATGGGCGCCAGATTGAGCAGGTAACGGTCCTGCCAGGCCATGCCGGCGGGTGCCTGGGCGCCACCGCTCGTCACGGCCGCAGCGGTCTCCACGGCTTGGGTTTCCATCGCAAGTTCCTCGGTCATAATGATCCCCGGGGCGGATCGGCCGCCACGCGCCCGGCGCAAAAAAACCCCTACCGGAGCAGATAGGGGCCGGGATCGGGTGATCGGTTGTAGATGTTGGTGTATTAACAGGCCCTAATTTTCCCCCCGAACCACCCGGCGCCAACTTGATCCAAGTTAAGGACGCCCGAAGGACCGCCAACGCACTCTTTTAGTGCCTCAGCCGACAACACCAATGACCGACGCCCCCACGCCCCACGCTGCATCCGGCCCGCCAGCCGGGCTCTCGTTTCCCGACCGCCCCTGCCGCCCCCCTTTTCACCCGGACGAGGTGCTCGACGCCTGGTTCGGCCCCCGGGACGATCCCCGGCGCCAGTTGCCCCGGCGCGAGTGGTTCCAGGGCGGCCCGGCCTTCGACGAGGCCCTGCGCCGGCGCTTCCTGCCCCTGTGGGAAGCCGCCGCCCGAGGCGACCTGGCCCACTGGCAGGCCACAGCCCAGGGGCGTCTCGCCCTGGTGATCGCCCTCGACCAGTTCACCCGCAACTTCTTCCGCGGCCAGGCCCGGGCCTTCGCCTGCGACGCGACGGCCCGGCGCATCGCCGAGGCCGCCCTGGCCGACGGCGAAGACCGGGTGCTCGCGCCGGTGGCCCGGGCCTTCCTCTACCTGCCCTTCGAGCACAGCGAGGATGCGACCGACCAGGCGCGCAGCGAGGAACTGTTCGCCGCCCTGGCCGACGCGGCCCCGGCCCTGGCCAGCTATCTGGACTATGCCCGGCGCCACCGGGCGGTGATCCTGCGCTTCGGCCGCTTCCCCCACCGCAACGCAGCCCTGGGGCGCGCCACCACGGCGGAGGAGGCGACCTTCCTGGCCGAGCACCCGGCCGGGTTCTAGCGGCCGCCCCCGACGCCCGGCCGGCATTTGGCCCGGCAATGACAATCGCCTAGACTGATCGCCTTACCCGCCTTCAGAGCCGTCATGCCCGCTCCCGACGTAACCGCAGCCGCCGCCCAGGCTTCCGCCCCGTCTCCGGAACTGTTCGCCCCGCCCCCCGACGACGACGCCTTCCACGATTTCGCCGATGCCCTGACCGACCTGGTGCCGGCGGTGGAGCGCACCGTCCATCGCCTGGGCCAGGCCCCGGACGACGTCGACGCGGTGGCCGAACTGTTTCGCGCCCTGCACAACCTCAAGGGGGACGCGGCCCTCTGCCGCTTCGCCGCCGGGGTGGCCATCGTCCATCCCCTGGAAAGCCTGCTCGCCCGGGTGCGCGCCCGGGCCCTGCCCTTCAGCCCGGCCCTGGCCGAAATCGTCCTGCTCGCTCTTGATCGGCTCGAACTGGCGGTGGACACCCTGCTGCGCGGCGACCGCCTGGCCGACCAGCCCACCCTGCGCCTGCCGCCCCTGCTGGCCGGCCTGGAGCGCCTGGCCGCCGCCCCCGGCGACTGGCTGGAGGCCCTGGCTCCGGAAGTGGTTGAACAGGTCACCGGCTTTCGCCCCGCCCGGCTGGACGGGAACGAGGAGGCAACGACGGCCCCGAGCGCCTTCGTCCCCGTCAGCGTCGCCGCGGACGACCCGCGGAGCACCGACCTGGCTTTCTTCCACACCCTGGCGGAGCGCTTCGAGGCCCGCTCGCCGCGCTACGCCGGGCGCACCGCCCGGCAGTGCAGCCTGGCCCTGGACATCAACGCCGACGCCGGCCAGCCCGTGCCACCGGCCCAGCTGGAAGCGGCGGTGTACCTGCACGACCTGGGCATGATGCTGCTGCCCGAGGCCCTGTGGCTGCGCCCGGGCAGCCTGACCGATGCCGAACGGCAGGCCCTGATGCGCCACCCTGAAGACGGCGCCGGCCTGCTGGCGCGCATGCCCGGCTGGCAGGCGGCGGCGGAGATCGTCGCCCAGCACCACGAAATGCCCGACGGGCGCGGCTACCCCCACGGCCTCAAGAACGGCGCCATCGCCCCCGGCGCCAAAATCCTGGCCATCGTGGACGCCTTCGAGGCGGTCATGCTCAAGCACAAGGACCGGGGCCTGGCCCGCTCCACCCTGCGCGCCGTGGCCGAGATCAACGCCTGCGAAAACCAGTTCGCCCCGGAATTCATCGCCCCCTTCAACCGGGTGATGCGCCGCCGCCTGGAACGGCCGGGGGAGTAGGCGGCCCGGTCACTCCGCACCCGCCCAGCAACGCCCACCACATCCTGGCGGGCGTTTTTTGTGCACGGGAAGACAGGTCATAGCTCCATCCGAGGCCACGCTACGGATCGGGATGGTGAATGTCCGCTCCTGACTCAAGGCTTGCTAAGACGAGCGGATAATCCCGTGGCAAAGCGGACAATCGCTTAGCCTTCCCGATAAACTGATGGACATGCGCCCGAAAGCTGCCTTAACACTGCCTGGGAACCCGCACGGGTTCACGATCAAACAGCACGTATTTCCCCGGTCTGCTATTGCTCGCTTTGCCGCTGCTGACGGGAAGGTTCAGGTCCAAAGCCTGCGGGCAACGCCATCAAGGCGGAAGGTCCCCACCGCAGAAATCTTCTGTGCCCAGCGAGCATGGGATCACAGTACAGAGACGTGGCGAACCTGGAGCTATGAGGCGGAATATCAGACGGTTGCAAACGAACTTGCAGCAGGCCGGACCTCCCCTTTGAATTACAGGGAAAACCAGATCGTTTCGAAATTCTTCGCGCTATGGACGGCGAGGCATCATGCACGCAAGGAGCCCAGTGGTGATGTCGTTTTGCAAGGAATTAGCGAATCACTAATCACCGATGAACAGGCCGAAATTATAGAGATGAAGGGCGGCGCCTTTACCCGAGGCAACGTAATGCCTAGTCACATATTTACGAGTCTGAGCATGAGGATCCGGATGGATCGATTATCCCACCGGCTTCATGGCGCCCACTGGGGCATTATTCGTGCGCAATATGGTGAATTTATAGTCCCAGACAACAGTGATAGCTTCGCGGCGATTCCCGTGACACCAAAGATTTGTCTTGTTGCAGGAGCCGACGATATCGAGGCTACCCCACTCGACGTCGCGCTAATTAATTCGATGGGAGTCCAAATGGCCCACGAATACTACTTTGCGAGGGATTTCAAGTATTGCCCAATCCTTCGTAGAAGCGATCCGTGGTAAATCGACCATCGTGGCGTCTCAAGGAAGGACGCTGGATTTATTTCAGATGGCAGCTAAGCGGCAGAAATTGAAGGTCATCACAGACAGCGAAATCTCCGTTAGCCTCAAGCAATCAAACGTCTTAAAAGCAGCCAATCGCTAATGGCTGCAATTGGTTGCGGACTCCAACGCCCCCCCGGAAAAGATAGGCCCGTGCGGAATGCATGGCTATGCCAACCAGGAGACGCCCCAGCGCTGCGCAGTCGGAGGCATACAGCGGCACTCACCTGCGACGGCCTTGCCCTGTGAAACCCCGTGCCAATAAAGGCGCTCCGGGCATGCATCTCTGAAATCAAGTATTGGCGCGGCGTTCCAGCCCTACCCCGTGGAACTCGGCTACTGGCGCGGACTTTCACGGGGTTGCCGGCGACACTCCACAAAAAGACGCGGCGCCCTCAAGGCGCTAGCAGGCGCAGGGTGGCGGCGGCGGCGGCGAAGCCGAAGGGGGCGGTGACGCACACCGATGAGCCGAAGCCAGCGCAGTTGAGCCCTTGGGGCCCGGTAACCAGGCCCGCGCCGGCCGGGGCAGTGCCGCCTGCATCTCCGCCCACTTCCCCAGCCGCCCCATCCGCCACCGCGCAGGCGGCTTCCGGGTAGCGCAGGGGTTCGTCGGAATAGACGGCGGGGATGCCGAATTTCTTCTTGGCATCCCGGGGGAAGCCGTGTTCCTTGCGCAGCTTGGCGCGCACTTTCGAGAGCAGCGGGTCCTGCACGGTGCGCGACAGGTCGTCCACCCGCAGGCGGGTCGGGTCGAGCTGGCCGCCGGCCCCGCCCACCACCACCAGGGGCAGGCGCTGCCGGGCGCAGTGGGTGGCGATGGCGACCTTGGCGCGCACCTGGTCGATGGCGTCCACCACCGCGTCGAAGGGCCCGGCGAGCAGGTCGGCGACGTTGTCGGGATCGACGAATTCCTCGACGCAGGTGACGACGCAGGCCGGGTTGATGGTGGCGATGCGCTGGCGCAGGGCTTCCACCTTGGCCATGCCCAGGGTGGCGTCGGTGGCCTGGAGCTGGCGGTTGATGTTGGACTCGGCCACGTTGTCCAGGTCGATCAGGGTCAGCCGGCCGACGGCGGAGCGGGCCAGGGCCTCCACCACCCAGGAGCCGACGCCGCCCACCCCGACCACCGCCACGTGGGCGCCGAGGAAGCGCTCCAGGGCGGCCTGGCCGTAGAGCCGGGCGACGCCGCCGAAGCGGCGGGCCAGGTCGGGGGCGTCCCCGGTCATGTCGGAGGGCAGGTCGTTCACGCCGCCACCGGCGCAGATGTTGCAGCGGCGGCCTGGGTGGCGCGCTTGGCTTCGCCGTCGAGCCACACCACCAGCCCCTGGGCGTTGAGGCGCAGGTCCACGCCCATCAGCTCCAGGCTGCGCTCGGCAGGCAGGGGGGAGCCGTGGGCGCGCAGCTCGGCCAGGGTGAGGGCCTGCAAGTCGGCCAGGATGCGGGCCTCCCGGTCCGCGCCGGCGCCGGCGTGGGCCCGGGCGCTGGCCACGTGGGCGTCGATCAGCCGGTGCAGGGTGGCGGCCCGGGCAGGCAGGTCGGTGACCTGACTGTAGTGGGTCAGATAGGCGCCCTCGGCCCCCAGAGCGGCGATGCGCGACACCGACTCGTGCATGGCGTCCGGCTCGAAAGCCACCGGCGAGGTGGTGGGGAAGATGAAGGGCCGGCCATCCACATCGAATTCCCGGTAGGAGAAGCCGAAGGTGTCGCCGGTGAACACCGCCTTGCCGGTCTCGTCCCACAGGCTCAGGTGGTGGCGGGCGTGACCCGGGGTGTCCAGGCAGACCAGGCGGCGCGCGCCCAGCATGAACGCATGGCCCTCGCCGCCCTCGTCGATGCGGGCCGGGTCGATGGGCACCAGCTCGCCGTAGAGGCGGCGGGCTTCGTCCTTGCCGTAGACCGCTTCGACCCCGGCCATCAGCTTGGTCGGATCGGCCATGTGCCGGGCGCCCTTGGGGTGCACCACCAGGCGGGCGTTGGCAAAGCGTTGCAGGTAGGCGCCGGCGCCGCCGGCGTGGTCCAGGTGGATGTGGGTGAGCACCACCCAGTCCACCGCCTCCGGCCCCAGGCCCAGTTCGGCCAGGGCGGCCTCGACCCGGGGCAGGGAATCGTTGCTGGCGGTATCGACGATGGCCACCCGGCCGGCATCGACGATGAAGTGGATGGCCGCCATGAGGGGCCGGTGGTAGCCGGAATCGAGGGCGTAGACGCCGTTCTTGTAGTCGGTAAGCATGGATTTCTCCTCCAGGGGGAGGCCGCATTATAGGCGGGTTAGAATCGCCGCTCCCGTCCCACCACTGTGCCCCGCCGCCCCGCATCGTCCCATGTCTTCTCCCACCCAGTTCCGCGCCGACGACGGCGAGATCATCCACCTGCACGTGGCCGGCGACGGCCCGCCCCTGGTGCTGCTGCACGGCTGGACCGCCAGCCACCAGGAATGGTTTCCCTTCCTCGCCGCCCTGACCAAGCACCACCGGGTGTACCGCTGGGACGCCCGGGGCCACGCCGGCCACCTGGTCGCCTCGGGCAACGCCCCGACGGTGACGCGCATGGCCCGGGACCTGCACAACCTGCTGGAGCACTTCGATCTGCACGGGGCCACCGTGATCGGCCACTCCATGGGGGCCCTGACCCTGTGGCAGTACCTGCGCGACTTCGGCGAAGCGCGCCTGGCCCGGGTCGGCTTCATCGACCAGTCGCCCCGGCTGGTGACCGGCCCGGACTGGGAGCACGGCATCTACGGCGACTTCGACGCGGCCCGCTCCGCCGCCTTCCTCGAACAGCTGCGCGACGACTTCGCCGAATCGGTGCTGCGTCTGGGGGCCTACGGCCTGAACAGCCGGTCCCGGGAGAAGTACGAGGAGAACGCCCGGGGCTGGGAGAAATCGCGCCAGTGGCTGCAAACTCTGCCCGCCGGCCCCCTGATCGACTGCTGGCAGAGCCTGACCGAGGCCGACTACCGGGACGTGCTCGCCACCATCACCCTGCCCGCCCTGCTCATCTACGGCGGCGAGAGCAACTTCTACCGCACTGAGACCGCCCGCCTGGTGGCCTCGCGCATCGCCAACGCGGTGCTGCACATCTACGAGGGCACCGACCACTCGCCCCACCAGTGGCAGCGCGACCGCTTCGTCGCCGACCTGCTGGCCTTCACCGGCGCGGCCTGAGGCATCGAGGCCAGTGCGGCCTCAGGCCGCCAGGGCCCGGGCCACGCCGCGCACGATGCAGCCCACCAGGGGCACCCGGGCGTACAGCTCCTCGCCGGTATCCCAGTAGTCCCGGTGGTAGCAGACCTTGCCGTCCGAGGCAAAGCGCAGGTGGGTGCTACCGTGCATCACCTGGTCCGCCGGTTTCAGCCAGCGGGTGCGGTAGCGCAGTTGCCAGATCAGCATGGCGCCGTCCGCCCCGGTGAAGCGCTGGGTGACGACGAAGCGCGGCCCCTGCACCTGGCTGAACATGTGCTGGAAGATGCGCTGGATGGCGCCGATGCCGCGCACATCGTTGAACGGGTCCTTGAAGTAGGCGTCCAGGCTGTAGAACTCGGCGAAGCGCCCCACATCCGCCGCGGTGAGATGCTCGTAGAACGCCACCAGGCGGTCGAAGGCGGGCCCGTCGGGCACCGTGGATGCGACGTTTGCGGCGTTGGCGGCAGTGGTGGAAACGGTCATGGCAAATCCTGGCGATGGAAAAGGCAGCCGGGCACGGCAGAACCTGGGATGCGGGCGGCGCCCCTCATTCCCCGGTGAGCCGGCGGATGAAGGGAAAGTACAGCCGGTAGGGCAGCAGCCGGGCAAATTTCAGCCAGCCGGTGAAGCGCTTGGGGAAATGGATATCGAAGGCCCCGGAGGCCAGGCCGGCGACGATGGCCCGGGCCGCCTCGTCCTCGCCGATCAGGGCCGGCATGGCAAAGTCGTTGCCGGCGGTGAGCCGGGTGGCGACGAAGCCCGGGCTGACCAGCCACACCCCCAGCCCCGGGTTTTCCGGACGCACCAGGTCCAGGTGCAAGCCCTCGGCGAAGTGGATCAGGGCCGCCTTAGCCGCCCCGTAGCCCAGAGCCTTGGGCAGCCCCCGGTAGCCGGCGACGCTGCCCACCAGCACCAGCCCGCAGGTCGGCGGCGGGGACGTCCGGGCGGCATCCCCCTCCGCCCGTGCCGCATCCAGCAACCCGGGCACCAGGCAGGCGGCGAAGGCCGCCGCACCGAGGAAGTTGACCCGGTTGAGGCGCTCGACCTGGGCCAGCACCGGGTCGGCGGCGCCGCCGGCGAAATCCCAGGCCCGCAGCGGCACGTAGTCTCCGGCCAGGTAGATGCCGATGTCGATACCCCCCAGGGCGGCGGCCACCTGGTCCCGGGCGGCGGCCAGCCCGGCCGCATCGCTGGCGTCGGCCGGAACCGGAATCACCGTCAGGCCCCGGCCGCGCAAGGGGGCGGCCACCGCCTCCAGGGCCTCGCGGCGGCGGCCGGAAATCGCCACCCGGGCGCCGGCCCCGGCCAGGTGGGCGGCCAGGGCGGCACCAATGCCGGACGAGGCGCCGAGCAGCCAGACGCGCCGGCCGGCCCAGTCGCGCAGCTTGGGGTTACAGGCCATGGCGGCGCGGCCCAAAACGGTCGGGACGACTCATCGCGCGCGCCCTCAACGTTGCGCCGGCGAGGCCGGCCGGTCGAAGGAAAGGATCACCTCGCCGAGGCGGAAGCCCCACTTGCTCATGGCCGAGCGATTGAGCATCACCCGTTCGTCCTGGAGGTACATCCAGTCGTCGAAGTCCACGTGGTAGGTCTTGCCATCCACCGGCAGCGCCAGCACGTAGCGCCAGCGCAGGGCGTTGCCCATGGCCTCGCCCTGGGCCTGGCCGACCACGTCGTCGGCGGTGCCGAGGTAGCGCTTGCGCCCGTCCGGCCCCGGCGCCTGCTGGACGATGGTCCACACCCGCCGGCTGGTGGTGCCGTCGGACCAGGTGAAGCGCTCGTCCAGGGTGCCGGTGTCGCCCTGCCAGTCGGCCTGGATGCGCACATGGAAGCGCTTGACCACCGCGCCGCCCCGGTCCTGGAACATGCCCCAGGCCTCCAGGGGGCCATTGAAGTAGGTCTTCAGGTCGAGTTCCGGAGTGGTGTCCTTGTACTTTTCCACGCCGGTGCCGGCGCAGCCGGTCAGACCCAGGGTGGCGCCGATGCCGAGGATTGCCGCCAGGGCGGCCGCTGCGGGTTTCATGGGGTTCTCTCCAGGGGAAGGGACGTTTCCAGACGGGCGCGCCAGAGGAGCGCCAAGGCCAGGGCGGCCAGCTTGAACAGCACCGGCAGCAGGCAATACACCGCCGACAGCACGCCGGCCCCCTGGGCGCCGCCGCCGGGGCGGTAGCCGAGGACGGCCAGGAGCGGCAGGGCCAGACCGGCGGCCAGGGCCAGGTTGAGCTTGGTGGCCAGATTCCACAGGCCGAAGTAGCTGCCGGCCCGGGCATCCTGGCCCGGGCGATGGCCGCGCCGGGCGCCGCTTTCGGCCAGGTCGGCGAGCAGACCGGCGGGAATCGCCAGGTCGGCCCCCAGGGCGGCGCCGGAGGCCAGGCAGACCAGGCCGTAGGGCAGCACGTCGCCGGCACCGAGCCAGAAGGCCCAGGCGAACACCACGACCGCCAGGGCCATGCTCAGGCACCAGGCCCGCATCGGGCCCCGGCGGCGGGCCAGGCGCACCCACAGGGGCAGGGCCAGCACCCCGGCGGCGAAGTAGGTGGCGAGGAACAGGCCGGCGGCGGCCGGGGCGTGGATCACGTCGGCGATGAAGAACATCACCAGGGTGGCCGGCAGGGCGTTGGCCACGCCGTTGAGCATGAACAGGGCGAGCAGGCGGCGAAAGGCCCGGTCGCGCCAGGCATCGCCCAGGGAATCGCGGAAGCGGGCCTCGGCCCGGGGGCGCACCCGGTCGGCGCCGGACCAGAGCAGGGTGGGCGCGGCGCACAGGGCCAGCAGCAGGGGGAAGGCCAGGCCGAGGGAGGCCAGGGCGCGGCTGCCGGCCATGCCCTGGACGGCGCCGCCCTCCCCCGCCGGCGCCCCCAGCAGGCTGGGCAGGGCGGCGGCAAGAATCACCCCGAGCAGGCCGAAGCCTTCGCGCCAGGCGGTCAGCCGGGTGCGCTCGCCCCGGTCCCGGCCCAGTTCGGCGCCCCAGGCCTGGTAGGCGATGCTGGCCAGACTCAGGCCGGCGTAGGCGGTGGCCAGCCACAGCACCAGCCAGCCCACCGGGGCCACGCCGCGGCCCGCCGCCCAGCCCGGGTTGAGCAGGGCCATCAGGCCGATGCCGAGGAACGGCAGGGCGATCAGCATCAGGCGGCGGCGCGGCAGGCCGTCGGACAGCCAGCCGAACCAGGGATCGGTCAGGGCATCGGCCAGGCGGGCGACCAGCAATACCGCGCCAAGCAGGGCCAGATCAACGCCGCGCCCGGCATAGAGGGCGGGCACATGCACGTACACCGGCAGCATGGCCATGGCCAGGGGCAGGCCGAGCAGGCCATAGGCCCAGGGGCGCGGCGGCGCCCGCAGGGTGAGAGAAGGAGGAGCGCCCATGGCCGGTCGCGGGAGTGGCGCCTAGCCGCCGGCGCGCTTGAGCAGCGCCTGGCGCAGGGCCGGTTCCCGGGTCTGGGGCGACAGCCAGATGGCGAAGAAGGCCCGGGCGAAGCGCTCGTCGGCCACGGCGCCGGTGAGCCGGCCGTTCAGGTAGAAGCGGGCGCCGCTGCCGGGCAGGTGGGCGCCGGTGATCTGGTCGCCCTGGCGCACATCGGGGAAGACCTGTTCCAAGACCGTCTGCCAGCGCGCCAGACGGGCCTCGTCCTGCTCGCCGAGGCGCTTCAGCTCGTCCAGGGTGGCGCCCACCAGGCGACTCTTGGCGATGTCGCGCTGGTAGGTGAGCTGCAAGGCGTAGGCGGTGTCGTCGCCCAGGCTGTCGCCGGCCACCCAGAGCACCGCGTTGTACAGGCGCAAGCCGAACCAGCGCATCTCGCCGCTGCCCCAGGGGCGCCATCCAGTGCCCAGGTCGCGCAGGGCGTCGGGCAGCGTCGGGGCCATGGCCCCGGCCTCTGCGGCGCTGCCAGCCTGGGCCGGCGCCGCCCAGGGGGCCAGCAGGGCCGCCGCGCCGAGGCCGGCCAGGGCGGCGAGGATGCGGCGGCGCTCAACCATGGCGCAGCTCGAACTGGACCACGTCCACCGAGCCGGTGGCGAAGCCGGCTTTGCAGTAGGCCAGGTAGAAACGCCACAGGCGGCGGAAGCGCTCGTCGAAGCCGAGGGGGGCGATGCGCGGCCAGGCGGCCTCGAAGCGTTCGCGCCACAGGGCCAGGGTGCGGGCGTAGTCGGGGCCGAAGGAGAACTGGTCCGTCACCGCCAGCCCGGCCCGGGCGGCACGGCGGCCGAATTCCCCCGGCGAGGGCAGCATGCCGCCGGGGAAGACGTACTGCTGGATGAAGTCGGTGCCGCGCCGGTAGCGGGCGAACAGGTCGTCGCGGATGACGATGCTCTGCACCAGGGCCCGGCCCTCCGGCGCCAGGGCGCGCTTGACGGTGCGGAAGTAGGACGGCCAGTAGCGCTCGCCCACGGCCTCGAACATCTCGATCGAGACGATGTGGTCGTACTGGCCGCGGATGTCCCGGTAGTCGCGCAGCATCAGGTGGGCGCGCTCGTCCAGGCCGGCCCGGGCCAGGCGCGCCTGGGCGTAGGCGAGCTGGGCGGGGGACAGGGTGACGCCCTCGACCCGCACCCCGGACTCCCGGGCCGCCAGTTCGGCAAAGCCGCCCCAGCCGCAGCCGATCTCCAGCACGATCTGCTCGGGCCGGGCGCCCAGGCGCGCCAGGATGCGCCGATACTTGGCATCCTGAGCGTCGGCCAGGGAGCGGGACGGGTCGCCGGCAAAGAGGGCCGACGAGTAGGTCATGGACTCGTCCAGCCACAGCCGGTAGAAGTCGTTGCCCAGGTCGTAGTGGGCCAGGATGTTGCGCTTGCTGCCGGCCCGGGTGTTGGCGTTGAACAGGTGGCGCAGGCGGGCGGCGAGCAGGCCGCGCCAGTGGCCGTACACCGCCTTTTCCAGCACCGCCCGGTTGGCGTTGAGGCGGGTCAGCAGGGCCGCCAGGTCGGTGCTGTCGACCTGCCCGTCCAGGTAAGCCTCGGCAAAGCCGATGTCGCCCCGGGCGAGCACCCGGGCGAACACGCTCCAGTCATGAATGTGCAGATCCACCGCCGGCCCGGCCTGGTCGTCTCCCAGCCACAGGCTGGCGCCGTCGGGCAGGCGCACGGTGAGCACGCCGCCGTGCAGCTCGGCCAGGATGTCGAGGAGCAGGGCCGCGTCCCGGGGCAGGTGGCGCACCGTGGCGCGGGAGGCACCGATGGCCGGGCTGCGCCGGGCGTCGCTGGCACTGCCGGCGTGGTCGCGCACGTTGTCCAGAACGGTATCGAGCACTTCCTCCATGCGCCCGGCCAGGGGCGCGGCGTTGAGGCGATCGAGGGTGGTTTCCAGGCGAGTCATCACGTCGTCTCCGTAGGGGGCGGGAGCGGCTTCTTGAAGAACGGCACGCCCTTCAGCCAAAGTTGCAGGGCATGCCAGTGGATGCGCGCCATCACCCCCAGGGTCTGGGCGGGATAACGCAGGAAAGCGCTCAGGGCGAGGCCCCGGCTCAGGGGCCGGGCCTGGCCCGACAGGGCGGCGTGGAGCCGATCGGCCGCGGCAACCGCAGCGGCGGCAGTGGCGGCGGCGTCGTCCGGTGCTGCCGCGTCGAAATACTCGATGCGGCTCAACCAGCGCCCCTCCCCCGCCTCGTCGCCGGCGACGGCGGGGAAGTGGAAGCGGAAGCGGTAGCCGCCGCTCACCGGGAAAAAGGGCGAGACGTGGAACACCTTGGTCGCCGCCAGGGTTTCGCCCGGGGCGATCGGCCCACCGTCGGGACGGGCGGCCAGGTAGTTGTGGCGCTCGCCGAAAGTGTTGGATACCTCGCAGACCACGGCGCGCAGGGCCCCGGCGGGGTCGAAGCAGTACCAGAAGCTGACCGGGTTGAAGACGTAGCCGACCATGCGCGGAAAGGTCTGCAACCACAGGGCACCGCCGGCGGTGGCGGCGGCCAGGCCGTGGGCGGCGAGCAGTTCGCGCACCCAGATGCGCGGGTCGCTGCCGTCGCGCCGGCCGTAATCGGCAAAGCGCAGCGACAGCAGTCCGGCCCGGTTCACCGCGAAGGCCCGGCCGTAGCCCTCGGCCCAGTCGTCGAGCCGGTGCATGGGCAGCAGGGCGTAGAACACCGGGTAGGCGAAACGGTGCCCCCGGGGCGCCAGGCGCCGGTGCATGACCTGGCCGAAAGCCAGGAGGGGTGCGGAGTTCGACATGGCCTGCCTCAAACTCGGCTCTGGGCGCGGCTTTGCAGGCCGCCACCTTGAAGATCGAGGACTGGCGCGGGGTTCCAGGCAGGCACCTGGGACGGCGCACCGGCCGGTGCGGCCTGCGGCTGGCCCTGCCAGGGGGCGCGACAGCCCAGGGCGTTGGCCACGGCCAGGGCCGACTTGAGGCCATCCTCGTGGAAGCCGTAGCCGCCCCAGGCGCCGCAGAACCACACCCCGTCCTGGCCCTGGAGCGTCGCCAGCTGGGCCTGGGCGGCGATGGCCGGGCCGTCGAAGAGGGGGTGGGCGTAGTCGAAGCGGGCCAGCACGTGCTCGTCCCGGGGCAGCGTATCCGGGTTGAGGGTGACCACCACCGGGGTTGCGAAAGGCAGCGGCTGGAGCTGGTTGATCAGGTAGGAGACCCCCACCGGCCGGGCGTCCAGGCCGGGCCGGTCGGCCACGTAGTTCCACGCCGACCACAGGCTGCGCCGGCGCGGCAGCAGGGCCGGGTCGGTGTGCAGCCAGGCCACGTTGGGCTCGTAGCGCAGGGCGCCGAGCAGGCGCTTTTCCTCCGCCCGGGCGCCGTCACCGAGGATGGCCAGGGCCTGGTCGGAATGGCAGGCCAGCACCACCGCGTCGAACACCTCGCCCAGGGTGGTGTCGCCGCTGCCGGCGTGGAGCCGCACCCGGCCGTCGGCCTGGCGTTCGACGCCCCGTACCGGGGTGGCCAGATGGATGGTGTCGATGCCCAGGGCCAGCTTGGCCACGTATTCCCGGCCGCCGCCGAGCACGGTGCGCCACTGGGGCCGGTTGGCCACCTGGAGCAGGCCGTGGTTGCGGCAGAAGCGCACGAAGGTGGCGAGGGGGTAGTCGAGCATCTTGCCGGTGGGGCAGGACCAGATGGCCGCCGCCATGGGCAGCAGGTACCACTCGGAAAATTCCCGGGAATAACCGTTGTCCGCCAGGTAGGCCCCCAGGGAGCGCGGGTCGTGGGGCTGGGCGTCGAGCCAGGCCGGGGCCTCCCGGTTGAAGCGCAGGATGTCGCGCAGCATGCGCCAGAAGGCCGGCTTGAGCAGGTTGCGGCGCTGGCCGAAGACGGTGTTGAGGTTGGTGCCGGCCCATTCCAGCCCGCTCTCGCGGAAGCTCACCGCGAACGACATGTCGGTGGCGGTGGAGGCCACCCCCAGGTGGGCGAACAGGGCGGTGAGGTTGGGATAGGTGTGGTGGTTGAAGACGAGGAAGCCCGTATCCACCGGGGCGCTGACCCCGTCCACCGCTACATCCACGGTATTGGTGTGGCCCCCCAGGCGGGTGTCGGCTTCGAACAGGGTGACGTGGTGGCGCTGGCCGAGCAGCCAGGCGGCGGCCAGGCCGGAAATGCCGGAGCCGACCACCGCCACCCGGGCGTCGGGCGGCAGCGGGCGGGGAGCGGCAGAGGGAGAGGAAGTGACGAAGCTGGGCATGGTGCCGTGATCCCGGGCAAAGGTTGCGTTGTTGGTGTTATCGGGGCGCGTGTTGGGGTGCGAGTTGGTGCGAGTGTTGGCAGGGCGGGGCGGCCGAGCCGCAGGCTCAGGCATTGACCCCGTGCAGTTCGGCGTAGGCCGAGTGGTTGTGGATCGACTCGAAGTTCTCCGAGGCCACCGTCCAGGCCGCCACGGCGGGCTCGGCCATCAGGCGCAGGGCGATGTCGCGCACCAGGTCCTCGACGAACTTGGGGTTGTCGTAGGCCCGCTCGGTGACCCACTTCTCGTCGGGGCGCTTCAGCAGGCCGAACACCTCGCAGGACGCCTCCTCCTCGGCCAGGCGCACCAGGTCCTCGATCGACAGCCGGTCCTCCTGCCCCGGGCGCAACTGGGCGCGCAAGGTCAGGTGGGAGCGCTGGTTGTGGGCGCCGTAGTCGGAAATCTTTTTCGAGCAGGGGCACAGGCTGGTGGCGGCGGCGGTGATTTCCAGGGTCAGCCGCGGCAGGCCGCCGGGGAGCTGCTCGGCCGCCACCGCCACGTCGTAGTCGAGCAGGCTGGCCACACCGGACACCGGGGCGCGCTTTTCGATGAAGTAGGGAAAGCGCGCCTCGATGCGGCCGCCGGCGGACTGCAGGTGGCCCAGGGTATCCGCCAGCAGGGGGATGAAATCGGCGGGGGCCAGGGCCTGCCGGGGGCGTTCCAGGATCTCGACGAAGCGGGACATGTGGGTGCCCTTGACCTCCGGCGGCAGGGCCACGGTCATGGCGAACTCGGCCACCGTGGCCCGCTCGCCGGCCGGGGTGCGCAGGGTCAGGGGGTAGCGCAGGCCCTTCACGCCCACCTGCTGGATGGCCAGCTGGCGGGTGTCGGGAGTGGATTGGATGTCGGGGAGGAAGATTTTGTCCGGGGCGTTCATGGGGACTCTCCTGGGGCGTTCGGGGCGACGGTGGCGGATGGGGTGACGGGGCGGGCGAGGGACGCGTCCTGCTATCGGGGCGCCCCGAGGAAATCGGCGATGCGGGCCTGCAAGGCCGGGTCGTCGGGGGTCACCCGGCTATCGAAGGACAGCACCCGCTGGCCGCTGCGGTCGATCAGGTACTTGTGGAAGTTCCATTGGGGCGTTTTGCCGGTGCGCCGGGCCAGCTCCCGGTAGAAGGGGTTGGCCCGGGGGCCGGCCACCGTGCTCTTGGCGAACATGGGGAACTTGACGTCGTAGGTGAGGCGGCAGAAGTCGGCGATCTCCTTGTCCGATCCGGGCTCCTGCTGGCCGAAGTCATTGGAGGGAAAGCCCACCACCACGAGCCCCTGGTCCTTGAGCTTGGCGTAGAGCTTTTCCAGGCCGTCGTACTGGGAGGTGAAGCCGCAATAGCTGGCGGTGTTCACCACCAGCAACACCTTGCCCTTGTACTCGCACAGGCTGCGCGGCTTGCCGTCCTGCAACACCGGAAAGGTCTGGCGCAGCAAGGCCGGGCAATCGCCCTCGGCAGCGGCCCGGGCCGCCCCGGCGGGCAGGGCGAGGCAGGCCAGGAGGGCCATCATCGACGAACGAAAGAATCTGAAACGCATGGAAACTCTCCAGTGGCGGACGGATGTGGCATCAGGGCGGCGGGCATGGCGGCGGAGCGCGGGGAGCCGGAGAAGACCGGCAGGGGTGGTTGCCCGCCGCGCTCCGCGTTGCACCGCCTTGCCGCCCTCTTGTCCAAGACAGTTTTCAACACGACTGGTTCGCTCCCCCGGGGTGCGCGGCGGGCGGCCGCCTATCGGTGCCGAAGCATTGGCGCTACTGATCGGAGCAACCGCAACAGGGGTCTGGCGAGGAGAGGCGTGCATTTTTGTCCTAGACAAATCGACGTCACGCTCCTAAGATAGGCTGACAAAACCGCCAAGTCAACTTATTGACGCACTATTGTCTTGGACAAACAATGAACAGACCTTACATGACCATTGCCGCCGTCGAACGGGAAACCGGCCTCTCCAAGGACACCTTGCGGGTCTGGGAGCGGCGTTATGGCTTTCCCACGCCGGAGCGGGACGGCAACGGGGAGCGCATCTACGCCCCCGAGCAGGTGGACAAGCTGCGCCTGGTGCGTCGGTTGATGGACCGGGGTTACCGGCCCGGGCGGCTGCTCGGCATCGGCGACGAGGCCCTGGCCTCCCTGGCGGCCCCCGCGCCCTCCGGCGAGGCCCCGTCCCCCGCCGCCAAAGGGGCCGCCCGCCTGGCCGGAGCCAGCGAGGCGGGGGCGCTGTGCCAGCAGGTGCTGGAACTGGTGCGCCGCCACGACGTGGCCGCCCTGCGCCACGCCCTGCACCAGGCCATGGTCCGCCAGGGCCTGGGGCGCTTCGTCACCGACACGGTGGCGCCGCTCAACAGCGCCGTGGGCAACGCCTGGATGAGCGGCGCCTTCCAGGTGTTCGAAGAGCACCTGTACACCGAGCAGATGCAGGCCGTGCTGCGCCAAGCCATCGCCACCCTGCCCGCCGCCGACGCCCGGCCCCGGATGCTGCTCACCACGGTGCCCGACGAGCAGCACATCCTCGGCCTGCTGATGGCCGAATGCCTGTTCGCCCTCGAAGGCGCCAGCTGCGTTTCCCTGGGCACCCAGACGCCGCTCTACGACATCCGCCTGGCCGCCGAAGCCCAGGGCGCCGATGTGGTGGCCCTGTCCTTTTCCGCCGCCTTTCCCCAGCGCCAGGTCGCGCCGCTGCTGACCCAGCTGCGCGGCCTGCTGCCCGCCGGCATCGCGCTGTGGGCCGGCGGCAGCGGCGTCGAACGCCTGGGCGAGCTGCCCGGGGTCAAGTGCTACGTGCGCCTGGACGAGGCTGTCCAGGCCCTGCGCGACTGGCGGGCACAAGCCGCCTCCTGACCCGCCAGGCCAACGGCCATGTCCTGCGCCCATCCCCGCCCGCTCCCCGGCTTCAAGCGCGCCTTGCCGACCAAGCCTTGCGCCGTCTGCGGCCGGCCCATGAGCTGGCGGCGCAAGTGGGCGCGCACCTGGGAGGCGGTCAAGTATTGCAGCGACGCCTGCCGCCGCCGCAAACCGGAATCGGGGTCGGGGGCCGATGGCTGATCCCCGTCCTGCCGGCGGCACCCTGCGCCTGATCCTGGGCGACCAGCTCCATCCCCACGCCCCGCACCGCCCCCACCCCCTGCTCGCCGACCTGGACCCGGCCCGGGACCGGGTCTGGATGGCCGAGGCGGACGAGGAAGCCCGCCACGTCTGGAGCCATAAGGCCCGCATCGCCCTCTTCCTGGCGGCCATGCGCCACTTCGCCGCCACGCTGCGCGAGGCCGGGGTGCCCCTGGACTACCACCGCCTCGGCCGCTACCCCACCCTTGGCGCGGCCCTGGCTGACACCCTGGCGCGCCAGGGTGGGTGCATCGCCCGGGTGGCGGTGCTGGAACCGGGGGACCGGCGCGTGCTGTCGGCCCTGGCCGCTGCCTGCCGCCAGGCCGGCGTGGCCCTGGAGGTGCGCCCCGACCCCCACTTTTTCTGCACCGGCGACGATTTTTCCGCCTGGGCCGGGGACAAGCCCCAGCTGCGCATGGAGTTCTTCTACCGCTGGATGCGCCGCCGCCACGGGGTGCTGATGACCGCCGGCGGCACGCCGGCCGGGGAGCGCTGGAATTTCGACGGCGACAACCGGGAAGCCTTTCCCCCGGAGGGTCCGGGGCCCCTGCCCCCGGTGCCCCGCTTCGCCCCGGACGGGACGACCCGGGAGGTGCTCGACGAGGTGGCGGCCGCCTTTGCCGACCACCCCGGGGACCTCGAAGGCTTCGCCTGGCCGGTCACCCCGGCCCAGGCCCGGGCGCTGCTGGAGCGCTTCATCGCCGACCGGCTCCCCCACTTTGGCCGCTACCAGGACGCCATGTGGCAGGGGGAGCCGGTGCTCTGGCACTCGCTGCTGGCGGCCGCCCTCAACCTCAAGCTGCTCGATCCGCGCGAGGTGGTGGCCGCCGCCGAAACTGCCTGGCGGGAGGGGCGCGTCCCCCTGACGGCGGCCGAGGGGTTCATCCGCCAGATCCTCGGCTGGCGCGAATTCGTGCGCGGAATGTATATGCGCGAGAGCCACCGCCGCGGCGACCCGGGTTTTGCCCACAGCAACCACCTGGGGGCCGAGCGCCCGCTGCCGGCCTGGTTCTGGACCGGGCAGACCCAGGCCAACTGCCTGGCCCAGACGATCCGCCAGACTTTGGAGCTGGGGTACGCCCACCATATCCAGCGCCTGATGGTGACGGGCAATTTCGCCCTCCTGGCCGGACTCTCGCCCCGGGCGGTAGCGGACTGGTACCTGGCGGCGTACGTGGACGCGGTGGCCTGGGTCGAGGAACCCAACACCCTGGGCATGGCCCTCTTCGCCCTCGGCCCGGTCATGACCAGCAAGCCCTACTGCGCTTCCGGCGCCTACCTCAAGCGCATGTCCAACTACTGCGCCGGCTGCCGCTACCGCCCCGACCAGGCCCACGGCCCCCGGGCCTGCCCGTTCACCGCCTTGTACTGGCACTTTCTCGACCGCAACGAGGACCGGCTCGGCGGCAACCCGCGCCTGGCCCTGGCCTATCGGAACCTGGCGCGGCGCAGCCCGGAAGAACGGGCGGCCCTGCGCGCGGCGGGAGAGGCCATGCTGGCCCGGCTGGACGATCTCTAAGGCAGCCGGCGGACGGGTTTCGCGCCGTCGCCCGCCGGCGCCGGGCAGGGCGGGTTTGCCCCTACAATGGCCCCTTTGCCCGCGCCCGCCGTGTCCGCCTTGCCCGTCCTTTCGTTCGACCGTCCCGCCTTCGTCGCCGGCATGGGGGCCTTGTCGCCCACCCTGGTCGGGCTGGTGCCCTTCGCCCTGATCGCCGGGGTGGCCGGCACCGGCGTGGGCCTCACGCCGTGGCAGACCATCGGCCTGTCGCTGCTGACCTTTTCCGGCATCGCCCAGCTGATGGTGTGCCAGCTGCTCGCCATCGCCAGCCCGGTGGCGGTGATCCTGCTCGCCACCCTGGTGGTGAGCCTGCGCTTTCTCATGTACAGCGCCGCCCTGGCGCCCCACCTGGGCCATCTGCCCCTGCGCTGGAAGCTGGGGTTGTCCTACCTGACCACCGACCAGGGCTTTGCCGCCAGCCTACAGCACTTCACCGAGGGGCGCGGCGTGGGCACCGACGCCACGGGCCGGGCCTGGTACCACCTGGGGGGCGGCCTGCTGCAATGGGGGCTGTGGCAGGCCGGGGTGGCGGTGGGGGCCCTGCTCGGCGCCCAGGTGCCGGCCTCCTGGTCCCTGGACTTTGCCGTGCCCTTGTCGTTCCTGGCCATGCTGGTGCCGGCGGTGCGCAACCGGGGCACCCTGGTGGCGGCGGTGGCAGGCGGAGTGGTGGCGCTGACGGCCGCCGGCCTGCCCTTCCGCCTCGGGTTGATCGTCGCCTCCGTGGCCGGCATCGCCGCCGGGGCCCTGTGGTCGGCCCGGGAGGCGCGCCAGGCCCATCGGCCCCATCCGGCCGAGCAGACGGGAGACCGGCCATGACCGCCTGGACGCCCGCCCAGCTGTGGCTGGTCTTTGCCGCCGTGGCCCTGATCGCCCTGGGGACCCGGGCCATTTTCATCGTGCTGCACGGCCGGGCCAGCTTTCCCGGCTGGTTCCGCCGCGCCCTGGCCTTCGTGCCGGCGGCGGTGCTGGCGGCCATCGCCATCCCGGGCACCCTGACCGTGGCCGGCCAGGTCAGCCTGGCGCTCGACAATCCGCGCCTGTGGGCCGGCATCGCGGCCCTGTTGGTGGCCTGGCGCACCCGCAACGTCTCCGCCATTATCGCCGGCGGCATGGTGGCGCTGTGGTTGATCCAGTGGGGCATGGGCCGGCTGGCGTAAGCCGGGGCCGGAAGCGCGGGAGGGGGCATGTCCTGGTCCAGGCCCGGGTCAATCCGGCTCGAGGTCCGGTCCCAGGCCCCGTCGAGCGGATCAGCCCCGTGCGCCTGCGCCGGTCGATGTATTAAAAAAATTAATACATCGACGTAGATAAAAACCCAAGGTCCGCGCCAGTATTGGAGCTTGGCAACCCGCCAATCCCGATACTTGAAGAAAATTAATAGATTGGGAGCGAACCTGCGTCAGCGGGCCAGAAGGTGGGCGAAGGCCTGGCGGGCCTTGACCACCTTGGGGGCGACGACGAAGGCGCAATAGGGCTGGTGGCCGTGGAGGCGGAAGTAATCCCGGTGGTAGTCCTCCGCCGGCCAAAAAGGGTGGGCCGGAACGGGACCGACGATCTCGGTGACCACCGGGCGGCCCCAATGGGCTTCGGCCCGGGCCGCGGCCGCCAGTGCGGCGTCGCGCTGGGTCTCGCTCTGGCAGAAGATGGCGGAGCGGTACTGGGTGCCCACGTCGTTGCCCTGACGGTTGGGGGTGGTGGGGTCGTGGATGGCGAAGAAGACGTCGAGCAGGGTGGCGAACGGCAGGGCGGCCGGATCGAACGCGATCTTCACCACCTCGGCATGGCCGGTGCCGCCGTCGCACACGGCCTCGTAGCTGGGGGCGGCCACGTTGCCGCCGCAGTAGCCGGAGGTGACGGACCGCACCGCGGCAAGCTCCTGGAAGACGGCCTCCAGGCACCAGAAGCAACCGCCGCCGAGGATGGCGGTTTCCAGAGGGTGATCGGATGGGGCGGACATGGACGACTCAGCGATGGATGAGGCCGAAAACCGGCCGATGGCAGTGAGACCGCAGCCGGCAAGCGGAGTTTAGCGCTCCACCCCGCGCCGCTCGCGCAGGGCCTGGGCCAGGGTGCCCGGGTCCACGTACTCCAGCTCACCGCCTACCGGGATGCCCCGGGCGATGCGGCTGACCTTGATGCCCCGGGCCTTAAGCAACTCGGACAGGTAGTGGGCGGTGGCCTCGCCCTCGTTGGTGTAGTTGGTGGCCAGGATCACCTCTTCCACCACCCCGTCGTCCACCCGCTGGAGCAACTTGTCCAGGCCCAGCTGGGTGGGGCCCTGGCCGTCGAGGGGCGAGATGCGCCCCATCAGCACGTAGTACAGGCCGTTGAAGGCCAGGGTCTGCTCCATCATGTTCATGTCCACCGGCGTCTCGACCACGCACAGGGTCTTGCCGTCGCGCTTGGGCGAGAGGCAGCGCTCGCACACTTCGGCCTCGGTGAAGGTGTTGCAGCGGGCGCAGTGGCGCAGGGCGGTGAGGGCGTTGAGCAGGGCCTCGCCCAGCTTCTGGGCGCCCTTGCGGTCGCGCTGGAGCAGGTGGTAGGCCATGCGCTGGGCCGATTTCGGGCCGACCCCGGGCAGGCATTTGAGGGCGTCGATGAGGGCGTCGAGGCTACCGGGATTGTGGACGGACATGGCAGATCGGTGAGACCGGGTCGTGGCAAATGCGGCGCGGGCGGCGCCGTCCGCTGTGGACAGGCGCCGCCCGCCGGCAATGGGAAGTAGGCTGGGGACCGCTTAGAACGGCAGCTTCATGCCGGGGGGCAGGTTGAGGCCGGAGGTGAAGCCGGACATGCGTTCCTTGGTGACTTCCTCGCCGCGGCGCACCGCGTCGTTCATGGCGGCGGCGATCAGGTCTTCGAGCATCTCCTTGTCGTCCATCACCGAGGGATCGATGGTGACGCGCTTGACCGCATGGCCACAGGTCATCAGCACCTTGACCATGCCGGCGCCGGCCTGGCCTTCGACTTCGACCTGGGCCAGCTCGTCCTGGGCCTTCTTCATGTTTTCCTGCATCTGCTGGGCCTGCTTCATCAGGCCGGCGATTCCACCACGGAGCATGGGAGTCCTTTCTACGTCGCTAATCGGGAAGACTGGAAATCGGTCAGAGGGGCTTGATCGACGCTTCGATCAAGGTGGCGTCGAAGGTGTCGATCACCTCGCGCACGAAGGGGTCGGCCTCGATGGCCGAGACGGCCTCGTCCTGGCGTTCCTGGCGCTCGCGCTTGGCCAGGGCCGCCGGAGTCTCGCTCTCGGTATCGGCCAATTCGATGCGCACCTGCACGGGGCGGCCCAGTACCTCGCCCAGGGCCTGCACCAGGCGATCCTGGGCCGGCTTGATCAGCAGGTGCCGATGGGCCGGCGGCAGACGCAGGGCCAACTGGCCGGCATCGCCGCTGCGCAGCTCGCAATGGTAGGCGAGTTCCCGGGCCATGCCGCTCAGCCGCGCCTGGGCGAGCAGGTCGCCCCAGGCCGGCAGGCTATCCACGGAGGCCGCGGCCACGGGGCTGGGTTGGGCGGGTGCGCTGCGGGGCGCTTCTTCCTGGGGTTCGGCCACCTGGGGGGCTGGTGCCGACTCCGGCGCAAAAGCAGGCTCGGGCTCGGCATAGGCCGTCGGCGCGGATGCCGGCGCGGCCTGGACCGGACGCGCCTGGGGCGACACCGCCCCCGGCGCCGGCCGAGGGGCCTGCGTGGGGCGCCCGCCACCGCTCGGGGTCGCCGGCGCCGCCGTTCCGGCGGGCCGGAAGGCGTGCATGCGCAGCAGGGTCATGATGAAGCCGGCGTGGGCGTCCGGGGCCAGAGGCAACTCCTCCCGGCCCTTCACCGCGATCTGGTAGGCCAGCTGCACGAACTCGGGGGCCATGGCGGCGGCTACCGCCGTCACCCGCTCCCGTTCGAGCAGGCTGTCGCCCAGGCCGCCCGGTGCCATCTGCTCGATCTGGATCTGGGTGAGCAGGGTTGCCAGTTCGGCCAGGGCGCTGTCGAAGGACAGACTGCGTTCGGCCATGGTATCGGCCACCGCCACCAGGCCCGGGGCCGACTCAGCGATCAGGGCGTCGAGCAAGGAGAACAGGTGGTCCTGGTCCACGGTGCCGAGCATGTCGCGCACGCCCGCTTCCTCGACCCGGCCGGCGCCGTGGGCGATGGCCTGATCGAGCAGGGACAGGGCGTCGCGCATGCTGCCATTCGCTGAGCGGGCCAGCAGCGCCAGGGCCGGGGCCTCGTAGGGCACCGACTCGGCATCGAGGATGCGGGTCAGGTGGCCGACGATGTTGGGCGGCGACATCTGCTTCAGGTTGAACTGGAGGCAGCGCGACAGCACGGTCACCGGAATCTTCTGCGGATCGGTGGTGGCGAGGATGAACTTGACGTGCTCGGGCGGCTCTTCCAGGGTCTTCAGCATGGCGTTGAAGGCCGAGTTGGAGAGCATGTGCACTTCGTCGATCACGTAGACCTTGAAGCGCCCCCGGGTCGGCGCATAGACCGCGTTCTCGAGCAGCTGGCGCATCTCATCGACCCGGGTGTTGGTGGCCGCGTCGACCTCGAGCAGGTCCACGAAGCGCCCGGCGTCGATCTCGGTACAGGCGGCGCACTGCCCGCAGGGCGTGGCGGTCACGCCGGTCTCGCAGTTGAGCGACTTGGCCAGGATGCGCGCGATGGTGGTCTTGCCCACCCCGCGGGTGCCGGTGAACAGGTAGGCGTGGTGCAGGCGCCCCTCGGTCAGGGCGTGGGTCAACGCCCGCACGACGTGTTCCTGGCCGACAAGGGTCTGGAAGCTTTTCGGGCGCCATTTGCGCGCCAGTACCTGGTAGCTCATGGGCCGAATTCTAACAGAGGGGAAAGGGGCGCCGCAGAAGTGGCTGCGGATGGCCAGCAATCGTGGCGGTGGTCGCCCCGGGCGGCTCTGGCTGGGGATGCTGCACAAGTCAGCATCCAGAAATGAAAGTGGCGAGCCTAACCCCCGGCACTTGCAGTAAGTAGCTGTGGCTGCTTCCTTCCGGACCTGACCAGATTCACCACCCTGCAATGCGGGGAGACCCGCCGATGTGAATCATAGCACGGGCAGTCCGTTTTCCGTGGGCTGCGGTGCAAATTCTGTTGCTGTCTAAGCGGAGGCGCTCTGCGGAGGGGGGCGGTTCTAGGTTGAGGTGTCAGCCGAACCGGCAGCAGCCCACGTGTTGGCACAGCGGGATAGAGCGCCTGGCGGGAGGCGTCTTCGTGCGGCTGGC
>NZ_DAISLS010000010.1:0-210834 GCF_036820405.1 Oryzomicrobium sp. | reverse complement strand
TCACCGCCCAAGCAGCGAGAGGGCGAATTATACGCACCAAATCCAGGACGTCAACCACTCTCGCCGTTTTTATCAAAAATCTCTTTTTTGGCCGTCAGGCGCAGACCACCCGGGCGAACTTGCGCTTGCCCACCTGTACCACCAGCGACGCGGGCGCAATAATAGTCAGGCCCTTGTCTTCGACACGCTGGCCATCGATCTTCACCGCGCCCTGGTCGATCATGCGCAGCGCCTCAGAGGTGGAGGCGGTCAGCCCCGCCTGCTTGAGCAATTGCGCCACAACCAGGCCTTCGGTGCCGCATTCAAGATGGACCTCCGGCATGTCTTCGGGCAGCACGCCCTGGCGGAAGCGCGACTCGAATTCGGCCAGGGCTTCATCCGCCGCAGCGGCGGAATGGAAGCGGGCAACGATTTCCTTGGCCAACTCGACCTTGATGTCGCGCGGATTGCGCCCTTCACCAGCCTCGCGCTTCAGACCGGCGATCTCACCATTGCTGCGGAACGACAGCAGATCGAAGTAACGCCACATCAGGACGTCGGAAATGGACATCAGCTTGCCGAACATCTCCCGGGGCTCGTCGGTGATGCCTACATAGTTGCCCAGGGACTTGGACATCTTATTTACGCCGTCGAGCCCTTCGAGCAGGGGCATGGTCAGCACGCACTGGGGGGCCTGGCCATAATGCTTTTGCAGTTCGCGCCCAACCAGCAGATTGAACTTCTGGTCGGTCCCGCCGAGTTCCACGTCCGCCTTCAGGGCCACGGAGTCGTAGCCCTGGCACAGAGGGTAGAGGAACTCATGCACGGCGATCGGCTGGCCATTGCCATAGCGCTTGGCGAAATCGTCCCGCTCCAGCATGCGCGCCACGGTGTAATGGGCGGCCAGCTTGATCATCCCCGAAGCGCCCAGGTCGTTGAACCAGGTGGAGTTGAACACCACCTCGGTCTTGGCCGGGTCGAGGATCTTGAATACCTGGGACTGGTAGGTCTGGGCATTCTCCAGCACCTGTTCCCGCGACAGGGGCGGACGGGTGGTGTTCTTGCCAGTGGGGTCGCCGATCATGCCGGTGAAGTCGCCGATCAGAAAGATGATGTGGTGACCCAGATCCTGGAAGTGGCGCAGTTTATTAATGAGCACCGTGTGGCCCAGGTGCAGGTCGGGAGCCGTGGGGTCGAAGCCGGCCTTGATGCGCAGGGGACGCCCCGCCTTGAGTTTTTCCACCAGCTCGGCTTCTACCAGCAGCTCATCGCTGCCTCGCTTGATCAGACCCAGACTCTCTTCAACGTGATGACTCATGGCGCTCTCTCACATTCCGGAAGTCCTTGATAGGACAGGCGGAAAACTGACTTGGGCATTCGGCGAGGTTGGGTATACTGGCGAACTTTGAAAGTCCATCCAAGCTCGTCCGATGTCCCTGCAAAAGAGCCGCATTCTAGCGCAAAGCCTTCTCCGCCATGCCCCCAAGGCAGGCCACCTCACCCGCCACCCACGCGCCAGTATCGCCCTCGGCCTGGTCTCCCTGACCGCCGCGGCAGCCGTGTTCGGCCTGGCACCGGGTGAAGACACCACCCCGGTCCTGCAACAGACCGTCATCGAACAACTGGCCGTCAACGCCACCCAGGCCATCGACACCGGCACCTGGGGCTACCTGCGCGAAGAGCGCGTCCAGCGCGGCGACACCATCGCCGCCCTCTTGAGTCGCCTCGGCGTAGCCGACGGCCAAGCCGCCGCCTATCTGCGCACCGCCCCGGAAAGCGCCCCGGTGCATCGCCAACTGGCCCCGGGCAAGATCGTCAGCGCCCGCAGCGACGATGCCGGGCGCCTGCTGATGCTCTACTTCCCGCTCAACAGCCAGGACCAGGTCCTGATCGTCGAGCGTCGCGGCGAGACTTTTTCCACCCGCACCGAGGCTCTCAAGCTGACCACCCACGTCCAGCAGGGCTCGGGGGAAATTCGCACGTCCTTGTTCGCCGCTGCCGACGCCGCGGACATCCCCGACGGCATCGCCAGCCAGCTGGCCGACATTTTCGGCAGCGAGGTGGATTTCCACCGCGACCTGCAACGGGGCGACCGCTTCCACCTGGTCTACGAAATGCTCTACCACCAGGGCCAGCCCATCCGAGCTGGGCGCATCCTGGCCGCCGAGTTCATCAACGCCGGCAAGCGTTACAGCGCCGTCTACTATCAGGCGAGCCATGACGCCAAGGGCGGCTACTACACGCCCAATGGCCGCAGCCTGCGCAAATCCTTCCTGCGCTCGCCCCTGGAGTTCTCCCGGGTCACCTCCGGTTTTTCCAATGCCCGCATGCACCCGGTGTTCCACCAGATGCGCGCCCACAAAGGCGTGGACTACGGCGCCCCGGTGGGCACCCGGGTCCGGGCGGTGGGCGACGGGGTCGTGGCCTTTGCCGGCCGCCAGGGCGGATACGGCAATCTGGTGGTGCTGCGCCACTCCGGCAACTACAGCACCGCCTACGGACACCTGAGCCGTTTCGCCCCGGGCCTCAAGGTCGGCAGCCGGGTCAGCCAGGGCGACATCATCGCCTTCACCGGCCAAACCGGCTGGGCCACCGGGCCGCATCTGCACTACGAATTCCGCATCGCCGACCAGCAGGTCAACCCGCTGTCGGTCAATCTTCCCGGCACACCGCCCCTGGCCGCCGCCGAGCTCGCCCGTTTCCGCAAGGAAACGGCGCCGCTTCAGGAACAACTGGCCCTGATCAAGCGTGACGATGCTCCGGCCCTAGCCGCTGCGCGTTAATACACCACGCGGGCCATGTAAACGAAAAAAGCCGGAGCATCTGCTCCGGCTTTTTTCGTTGACGCAACCAGACTTAGACCGAGAAGGACGATCCGCAGCCGCAAGTGGAGGTGGCGTTCGGGTTCTTGATCACGAACTGGGAACCTTCCAGGCCTTCGGTGTAGTCGATCTCGGCACCCACCAGGTACTGGTAGCTCATCGGGTCGATCAGCAGGGTGACGCCGTTCTTCTCCATGGAGGTGTCGTCCTCGTTCACCTCCTCATCGAAGGTGAAACCGTACTGGAAGCCCGAGCAGCCGCCACCGGTGACGAACACGCGCAGCTTGAGCGCCTGGTTGCCCTCTTCGTCGATCAGTTCCTTCACCTTGGCCGCGGCGGCATCGGTGAAATTGAGGGGGGCCGGCATCTCGGTAACAGCGTTCATACAAAACTCCTTAAAACAAAAAATGGCGCGACAGGTGGGTGCGGACTCAGCCGGCGGACGCCGCCAACTTGAGCTCCACGGGTTCGGCCTTACCGGCCTGGTGGATCAGGCGCCCCTGGACCACCGCCCCCTGCTGCATTTCCAACGTTGAGTATTCGACATCTCCGGTGACCTTCGCGTTCGGCAAAAGTTCCAAAGTTTCGGCGGCGAACACTGGTCCGACCACCGTGCCGTTGATCACCACGTGGGCCACGCAGATCTCCCCTTCAACCTGGGCCTGCTCGCTGATGACCAGGGTGCTGTCCGCGCCCTTTTCCGCATACACGTTGCCCTTAACCTCGCCGTCGATGCGCAGCCCGCCGGTAAATTTCACATCCCCTTCGATCCGCGTGCCGGCACCGATCAGGCTGTCGATGCGGCTCTGCGGCTGACCGCTCTTGCGCTTGCTGGAAAACATACGGACTCCCGAAACGTTATCGTGTTATCGCATGCGCCGGGACGGGCAGCCATCCGATGGCTGCCGCATTCGGCATTGTCAGAGGGTGACATCCTGCTGGGCCTTGACGGTCCCATCCTGGATCAGCCGGGCCTGGACCTTGGTCACCACGGCGCCGGACGGCACGGCAAAAACGCCTTCCTTGCGCAGGAAATTCCGAATTTCCAAGCGGTACTTGGCGGCATCGGGCGTCTCGGCGGAAGGGATTTTAATCATAACATCCCGCCCATCCTGACGTAGCTGCACGCTCATCTCCAGGTTGCCCCGGAATGGTGCCTGCCCCCGCGCCGTCTGCACGGCGATCATCATGCGGTAGCGGTACTGGTTGGACACCCCATCGCGCTCGACCTTGAGCCGGGTGATGCGGGTCGGCCCGCCTTCGGCCCCTGCTGCTCCCGGCATCAGGCCTTCGAAAAAGGCCAAGTCCTCCTTCAGTGCCGCATTCTCACCCTCGGCCTTGCGCAACTGCTCGGCCAGCTGAGCCTGGGCACCCCGCTCGATGTTGAGGCTGCTCTCGGCCGTGCCGCTACTGTGACGCAACTGCTCGACCTCACGCTCCAATTCGGCCACGCGGCCCTGCCAGGCCTGCAAATCGGCCGACAACGCCACCTCCGGCGCCGTGCTACGCACGTACTGCTGGTAAGCAAGGGCGCCACCAACCAGGCCGACGACGAAGGCCGCCAGCAGGCTGCTGGCGTGCCAGTGCCAGGGAATATGGGGTCTGACCGCAACCCGGGGCGCCTTGATCGAGAAGCGCTCCCGCAGTCGGCGGCGAATCTGGGCTGCTCCGGCTAGTGCCATGGCGCCACGGCCTCCTTCAATCCGTTCATGGTGTTCTGTCTCCCCCGAAAAACCGGGGCGCCTCTTCGGGCGGTTGCGGGCATGACCCCGCATTCTGTTCAATCCCGGGCCGCTGCGCAAATACGTAGCGACCGCAGTAAAGAAAAAAGCCGGCACGAGTGCCGGCTTTTTTCGAGTGTCGTCCGCTTAGCGCTTGGAGAATTGCTTGCGGCGACGGGCCTTGTGCAGACCGACCTTCTTACGTTCAACTTCGCGAGCGTCGCGAGTGACGAAGCCGGCAGCCGACAGAGCGGACTTGAGGGCAGCGTCGTACTCGATCAGCGCACGGGTGATGCCGTGGCGCACAGCACCGGCTTGGCCGGATTCGCCGCCGCCGGCAACGTTCACCTTGATGTCGAAGGTGCTGGTGTGCTCGACCAGTTCCAGCGGCTGACGCACGACCATGCGGCCAGTTTCACGGGAGAAGTACTCGTCGAGGGGCTTGTCGTTCACCACGATGTTGCCGGAGCCACGCTTGATGAACACGCGAGCAACGGCGCTCTTGCGGCGACCGGTGCCGTAGAAGAAGTTTTCAGCCATGTCAGTCCCTTAGATTTCCAGAGCCTTGGGCTGCTGGGCAGTATGCGGGTGGGCATCGCCAGCGTAGCACTTCAGCTTCTTGATCATGGCGTAGCCGAGCGGGCCTTTCGGCAGCATGCCCTTCACCGCCTTTTCGAGGGCACGGCCGGGGAAACGCTGCTGCATCTTGAGGAAGTTGGTCTCGTAGATGCCGCCGGGGTAGCCGGAGTGCCGGTAGTACTTCTTGTCTTCAGCCTTGTTGCCGGTGACGCGAAGCTTCTCGACGTTAACGACGACAATGAAGTCACCCGTATCCACGTGCGGAGTGAACTCGGGCTTGTGCTTGCCGCGCAAACGGCGGGCAATTTCGCTAGCGAGGCGACCGAGCACTTTGTCAGTGGCATCCACCACGAACCACTCGCGCTTCACCTCATGCGGTTTGGCGGAAAAGGTTTTCATTCTGCGCCGTCCTTAGTGAGCCTAGATTACGGAAAGCCGCGGATTCTATTGCAAATCGGTGCCAGCAGTCAACGCGAACACAACCCCCGCTATCGCCGCGGACAAATGAAGGGGTAAAAAAAAGCGCGACTCGCGAGAGTCGCGCTAAATCCACACCAAAGGAGGAGGGTGGAGGAGACATCGTAGCGACACCGGATCGGGAGACTCACGACCCACTGCGATATCGCTGGGTTGAGTGCATTATGGGACAAAAGATTGTGCAGCGCAAGAGATTTTTTTCGGTTTTTTTTGGCCGCCGCGAAGCTCACACCCTTTCCAGAAACAAAATATAACAACTTGTTTTAAAACATATAAAAAAACATTTCCGTAATTGATCAACCATACGATAATTCTTGAAACGACTCGCCCTACCCTGGTGCGCCCGGCAAAATTTGCTGCAACGCACAAGAGCAGCGGCGGCACACCGCGCGGCAACGCTCTGCCTTGGAGCAAGTACAATCGCCGCTTCATCCCCAAGGAGCTACATATATGGAATGCAAAGTCCGCTGGAGCGGCGACGGCATGTCGTTCGTGGCCGAGACCGGCAGCAACCACGCCATCGTGATGGACGGCCCCCCGGACGCCGGCGGGCGCAACCTGGCCCCCCGCCCCATGGAGATGGTGCTGGCCGGCACCGGCGGCTGCACCGCTTTCGACGTGGTGATGATCCTGCAGAAGGGCCGGCACGACGTTACCGACTGCGTGGTGACTCTCAAGGCCGAACGGGCCGACACCGACCCCAAGGTGTTCACCCGCATCCATTTTCACTACACGGTGACCGGCCGCAACCTGAAGGCCGACGTGGTGGAGCGGGCCGTCAAGCTGTCCAAGGACAAGTACTGCTCCGCCTCGATCATGCTGGCCAAGACGGCCGAGCTGACCCACAGCGTGGAAATCGTCGACGCGGCCTGACCCCGCCCCCAGCCTTCCGGCGGGCGCCGCCTCTGCATCGCGGCGCTCGTCCTTCCTTACTGCTCCTCTCCGCGCCGCCTTAATACGCGTGTCGCAAACCGCCGCCAGCATTCCCGTCGCCCCGGCCCTTGCTGGCCGCGATCCCCGTGGATCGCCATGCGGAAAACGCGCTGGCCTGGCCCTCGGCCAAGCCCTTGTAAACGGCCCGAATTTCCACCCCGCAAGCGCCTCGGGGTGTGCGTATAATCCGCTTCTTTTTCAACCCCCGGCCAGCCCCGCCACGCCAGGCCCGGCAACCGATCCGCCCCTCCGGCGCCCCTCGCCCCGGCCGCGTATCCCACGCCTCCCCTGCCCGACGCGGAAACTCCCTTTGCCTTGAGGAGCCGCCCGATGAAGTTCCGCTTCCCCGTCGTCATCATCGACGAAGATTTCCGTTCCGAGAACGCCTCGGGTCTGGGCATCCGCGCCCTCGCGGACGCCATCGAGGCCGAGGGCATGGAGGTGCTGGGGGTGACCAGCTACGGCGACCTGTCGTCCTTCGCCCAGCAGCAGAGCCGGGCCTCCACCTTCATTCTGTCCATTGACGACGAGGAATTCTCGTCCGCCGAGGCGGCAGCCAAGGCCATCGACGACCTGCGCGCCTTCGTCACCGAAATCCGCCTGCGCAACGCCGAGATCCCCATCTTCCTGCACGGTGAGACCCGCACCTCCCGGCACATCCCCAACGATGTGCTGCGCGAGCTGCACGGCTTCATCCACATGTATGAGGACACGCCGGAGTTCATCGCCCGCAACGTGGTGCGCGAAGCCAAGGCCTACCTGGATTCCCTGCCGCCGCCGTTCTTCCGTGCCCTGACCCATTACGCCTCGGACGGCTCCTACTCCTGGCACTGCCCGGGCCACTCCGGCGGTGTCGCCTTCCTGAAGAGCCCGGTGGGCCAGATGTTCCACCAGTTCTTCGGCGAGAACATGCTGCGCGCCGACGTCTGCAACGCCGTGGAAGAACTGGGCCAGCTGCTCGACCACACCGGCCCGGTGGCCGCCTCGGAGCGCAACGCGGCGCGCATCTTCAATTGCGACCACCTGTACTTCGTCACCAACGGCACGTCCACGTCCAACAAGATCGTCTGGCACTCCACCGTGGCCCCCGGCGACATCGTCATCGTGGACCGCAACTGCCACAAGTCGATCCTCCACGCCATCATCATGACCGGTGCGATCCCGGTCTTCCTGATGCCGACGCGCAACCACTACGGCATCATCGGCCCGATCCCCAAGAGCGAATTCGCCTGGGAGAACATCCAGAAGAAGATCGCCGCCCACCCCTTCGCCAAGGACAGCCAGGGCAAGCCCCGGGTACTGACCATCACCCAATCCACCTACGACGGCGTGCTCTACAACGTGGAAGCGATCAAGGCCGAGCTGGACGGCAAGATCGACACCCTGCACTTCGACGAGGCCTGGCTGCCCCACGCTGCCTTCCACGACTTCTACGGCGACTACCACGCCATTGGCGAAGACCGGCCGCGCTGCCAGGAATCCATGGTGTTCTCCACCCAGTCCACCCACAAGCTGCTGGCCGGCCTCTCCCAGGCCTCCCAGATCCTGGTGCAGGACGCGGAGAACAACAAGCTGGACCGGGACGTGTTCAACGAGGCGTACCTGATGCACACCTCGACCTCGCCCCAGTACTCGATCATCGCCTCCTGCGACGTGGCGGCGGCAATGATGGAAGCCCCGGGGGGCACCGCCCTGGTGGAAGAATCCATTTCCGAGGCCCTCGACTTCCGCCGCGCCATGCGCAAGGTCGGCGAGGAATGGGCCAGCCAGGCCAACGGCCACTGGTGGTTCAAGGTATGGGGCCCGGACGACCTGTCCGAGGAAGGCATCGAGGAGCGCGACGCCTGGATGTTGAAGGCCGGCGAGCGCTGGCACGGCTTCGGCAATCTGGCCGAAGGCTTCAACATGCTCGACCCGATCAAGGCCACCATCATCACCCCGGGCCTGGACGTGGACGGCGAGTTCGCCGAGCGCGGCATCCCGGCGGCCATCGTCACCAAGTACCTGGCCGAGCACGGCGTGATCGTCGAGAAGTGCGGCCTCTACTCGTTCTTCATCATGTTCACCATCGGCATCACCAAGGGCCGCTGGAACACCATGGTGACCGAGCTGCAGCAGTTCAAGGACGACTACGACAAGAACCAGCCCCTGTGGCGCGTGCTGCCCGAATTCGTGGCCAAGAACCCGCGCTACGAGCGGGTCGGCCTGCGCGACCTGTGCAAGGAGATCCACGCCGTCTACCGGGCCAAGGACGTGGCGCGCCTGACCACCGAGATGTACCTCTCGGACATGGTGCCGGCGATGCGCCCCTCCGACGCCTTCGCCAAGATGGCCCACCGGGAGATCGAGCGGGTGCCCCTGGACCAGCTCGAAGGCCGCATCACCAGCGTGCTGCTCACCCCCTACCCGCCGGGCATCCCCCTGCTCATCCCCGGCGAGCGCTTCAACGCCACCATCGTCCAGTACCTGCAATTCGCCCGGGAATTCAACGAGCGCTTCCCCGGCTTCGAGACCGACATCCACGGCCTGGTCAAGGAAGTGGGCGAAGACGGCAAGAGCCGCTACGCGGTGGATTGCGTGCGCTGACCGCGCATCAGGCCACGAGGCGGCATCCCCAAAACGGAACGGGCAAGGTGAATACCTTGCCCGTTTTGCGTTGACGCGTCGGCACGGGCCGACAGCCGGATGCAGCCTTGCCTTATCCGGCGAACACCCACAGGTCGCTGGCCGGCAGGTGCAGCCGGGTGCGCCCCGGTACCGCCGGCTGGGGCGAATGGGTGCGCAGGGCCTGGGGACCGACGTGGAACAAGTGCTCCCAGCGGTCGCCGAGGAACATGGAGGTGGACAGATCCGCCTCCAGGCAATTGTCCTGCTGCCCCTCCGCCGCCGGGCGCATGCGCTCCAGGCGGATCACTGCGGTAGCGGCACTGCCCGGTTGTAGGTCGGCGCGGTCGCGGCAGGTGCCCCACAGGCACCAGCCCTCCCCGGCCACGCACACCGCCGCGTCGCGCCGCTCCACCACCTTGCCGGCCAGGCGGTTGTTGCTGCCCATGAACTCGGCGGTAAACAGGGACGCCGGCTGGCCGTACATCTCCTGGGGCGTGCCCTGCTGCTCGATGCGCCCCTGCGACAGCAGCAGGATGCGGTCGGACATGGCCATGGCCTCGGCCTGGTCGTGGGTCACCACCAGGGCCGACAGTTGCAGCTTGAGGATCAGCTCGCGCAGCCAGGCCCGGGCCTCCTCGCGCATCTTGGCGTCCAGGTTGGACAGGGGCTCGTCGAGCAGGATCACCGGCGGGTTGTAGACCAGGGCCCGGGCGATGGCCACGCGCTGCTGCTGGCCGCCGGACAGCTGGTGCGGGTAGCGCTCGACCAGGTGGCCCAGGCCGAGCTGGCCGAGCACCGCCGCCACCCGCTCGCCGATCTCGGCCCCGGGCACCTTGCGCAGCTTGAGACCGTAGGCCACGTTGGCGGCCACGGTCTTGTGCGGCCACAGGGCGTAGGACTGGAACACCAGGCCCAGGTTGCGCCCTTCCGCCGGCACCTCCACCTTGCCGGCACCATCGAAGACGGCCCGCTCGCCGATGCGGATGGTGCCCTGGTGCGGCTGTTCCAGGCCGGCCACGGCGCGCAGCAGGGTGGTCTTGCCGCTGCCCGAAGGGCCGAGCAGGGACACCACCTCGCCTTGGTTGAGCTGCATCGACACCCCCTTCAGGATCGGATTGGTGCCGTAGGACAGGTGCAGGTCGGAAACGTCGAGCTTAATCATGGAGCTTCACTCCGAAGCGAAGGGCGATGGCCAGGCCGCAGCCCACCAGCACCACGTTGATCAGGGAAAGGGCGGCCACCATGTCGGCGCCGCCGGTGGCCCACAGGGACACCAGCAGGGAACCGATCACCTCGGTGCCCGGGTTGAGCAGGTACACGCCGGTGGAGTACTCCCGCTCGAAGATCATGAACACCAGCAGCCAGCTGGCCAGCAAGCCGTGGCGGATCAAGGGCAGGGTCACGTCCCGGCTGGTGCGGGCGGCGCTGGCGCCGACGCTGCGCGCCGCCTCCTCCAGTTCCGGCCCCACCTGGAGCAGGGAGCTCTGGATCAGGCGCATGCCGTAGGCCAGCCACACCACGGTATAGGCCAGCCACACCGCAAAGATGGTGGTGCGCAGCGGCGCCAGGGGCGGAAAGAACAGGAACACCCACAGAAAGGCCAGGCCGGCGAGCAGGCCGGGCACCGCCCGGGGCACCAGGGCCAGGTAGTCGATGAAGCGGCTCCAGCGGTCGTTGCGCCGGTGCATGGCCAGGCCGATGGCGGCGTAGCAGACCACCGACAGCAGGCCCCCGATGACGCCGATGGCGATGGTGTTGAAGATGCCGCGCATCAGGGCCGGCTGGCCGAACACGGTGCGGAAATGCTCCAGGGTCAGCACCTCGGAGAGCTGGATGCCCTCGCCCCAGTAGGTGACGAAGGAACGCAGGGCCACGCCGGACAGGGGCACGAACACCGAGACGAACAGCCACAGGCCGATCAGGCCGATGGCCAGCCAGCGCCACGGCCCCAGGGCCAGGGGCCGCTGCCGGCCGGCCTTGCCCTTGACCGCGACGAAGCGGCTGGCGTTCTTCATCAGCAGCCGTTGCAGCATCACCAGGGGGAAGGTGATGCCGATGATGCACACCGCCACCGCCGCCATCAGGTGGTAGGACGGGGTGCCCAGCTTGTTGGTCAGCTTGAACAGGTAGGTGGCCAGCACCAGGTGGCCTTCCGGATCGCCCAGCACCAGGGCCAGGGCGAAGATCTCGAAACCAAGGAAGAACACCAGCACGCCCGAATACAGCAGCGCCGGGGTGATCATCGGCAGGCTCACGTCCAGGGCCACCCGCAGGGGGCCGGCGCCGCTCATGCGCGCCGCCTCCTCGATGTCCGAGCCCAGGCTCTTTAACGCCGCCGACGAGTAGAGATACACGTGGGGCACGTGGGTCAGGCCGGCGATGATGGCGATGCTGGGCAGGGAATAGACGTTCCAGGGCACGGTGCCGAACAGCTGGCTGGCCCAGATCGAATAAAAGCCCACCGGCCCGGCGGCCACCACGTAGCCGAAGGACAGCACCATCGGCGAGACGAACACCGGCACCAGCAGCAAGGGCTCGATCCAGCGCCGCCCGGGCAGGTCGGTGCGGGCCATGATGAAGGCCAGGGCCCCGCCCAGGGGCACGGCGATCAGGGCCATGCTGCCGGCGATGATCAGGGAATTCTTGGTGGCGTCCCAAAAGTCCGGGTCGTCGAAGATGAAGGCGTAGGCCGCCAGCCCCGGCGACGCCTGGCTATCGAAGAACGGGGCGTTGAGCAGGCTCTGGTAGAAGATCAGGCCCAGGGGCACCAGCACGGTGATCGCGGTCAGGGCGATCACCAGCCCCCGGGTGGGGAAAAACCGCCACCCGGAGGCGGCGGCGAGGGAAGGAACGGGCGTGGTCACGGCAAGACTCCGTAAGAATCGCAGGAGCGGCGCTTACTTGCGCGCGCCCATGGCCTGCTGCCACTGCTTGATGAATTCCAGGCGCTTGTTCTGGTCGAGGAAGGCCAGCAGGCTGGGGCCGACCGGGATCGGCTTCAAGGCGTTGCCGTGGGTCTTGGCCAGGCCGGCGGCGGTCAGCTCGCCTTCCACGTCGGCGCGCACCGAGCCCAGCTCGGACTGGTTGGCGATGATGGTCTGGCCGCGCTTGGAGAGGATGTAGTCGAGCCACAGCTTGGCGGCGTTGGGGTTCCGGGCGGTCTTGGCGATGAACATCACCCGGGACATGATCAGCACGTAGTCGGTGGGCACCACCCAGCCGATGCCCGGGTCCTTCTTGGCGCGCAGCATGGCGTAGGAGCCGAAGACGTTGTAGCCGAGCAGGTTCTCGCCGGAGCCGATGCGCTCCATCATCGTGCCGCTGCTCGACTGGAAGCGCGGGCTGACGCCACCCACGGCCTTGGCCAGATCCCAGAAGGCCGGATTCACCTTGCTGTCCTGGGTGATCAACATGAAGCCGACGCCGGACTTCTCGATGTCGTAGGACGTCACCTTGCCCTTGAAGCGGTCACCCTTCTCGCGCAGCAGGCGGGCGAAGTCGGCGTGGCTGTGGGGAATCTCGTCCGGCTTGAGCAGGCGCTTGTTGTAGACGAACACGATGGGTTCGTAGGTGACGCCGTAGGCCTCGCCCTTCCACACCGACCAGTCGGGCAGCTTAGGCGTCTCGGGGGACTTGTAGGCCAGGGCCAGGCCGTCGTTGACCAGCTTGATCTGCAAGTCCATGGCCGAGCTCCACAGCACGTCGGCCGAGGTGCCGCCGGCGGCCTTCTCGCTCACCACCCGGTTGTACAGCTCGGTGGTGTTCATGTCGTTGTATTCGACCCGGACCCCCGGGTAGAGGACCTCGAAGTCCTTGATCAGCGGGTTCACCGCGTTGGTGTCGGTGGCGCCGTAAACGATCACCTTGCCCTCCTTGCGGGCGGCGGCGATCAGGTTGGCGTAGTCGGCCGGATAGCCGGCAGGGGCCTGAGCCTGGGCCAGGGCGGCGGCGGTGACCGCGACGGTGGCGGTCAGGGTGCGAATCCAGCGTTGCATGGCTGTCTCCTCATATCGTTGTGGACGCATTGCGGTGGCGCACGACCACCGCGTGGCCGCTACACTAGTGGCCCGCAGCTTTCAGATTGCTTTCAATCCCGCCGCCGCCAACCCGTACCCCGCTCCCGCCATGCGCCTGCTGATCGTCGAAGACACCCCCCAATTGGCCCGGGCCCTGGCCGAGGGGCTGAAGAAATCGGGCATCGTCGCCGACCTGGTGGGGGACGGCCTGCACGCCGACCAGCTGTTGCAGAGCGAGCGCTTCGACGCCGTGCTGCTCGACCTCACCCTGCCCCGCCTCGACGGCCTGGAAGTGCTGCGCCGCCTGCGCGCCCGGGGCGACGACGTGCCGGTGCTGGTGCTCACCGCCCGGGGCAGCACCCTGGACCGGGTCCAGGGCCTCAACGAGGGGGCCGACGACTATCTGGCCAAGCCCTTCGAACTGGCCGAGGTGGAAGCCCGCATCAAGGCCCTGGTGCGGCGCCGCCACGGCCGCCCCGCCCCGGTGCTGCAACTCGGCCCGCTGCGCTACGACACGGTGAGCCGCCGCTACCAGCTCGGCGAGGCGCCCCTGGAGGTGACGCCCCGGGAGCACGCGGTGCTCGAAGCCCTGCTGCTCAAGGCCGGCCAGCCGGTGGCCAAGCAGGCCCTGTGCGACCGCCTGTGCAACCTGGACGACGCGGTGACCCCGGACGCGGTGGAAATCTACGTGCACCGCCTGCGCAAGAAGCTGGCCGGCACCGCCCTGTCGATCCGCACCCTGCGCGGCCTGGGCTACCTGCTCGAAGCCGGGTCCGGCGATGCCTGACCTGCCCGCGCCGATCGGCGCCCCCGGCCCATCCCTGCCATCCCCGGCGGCGCCGGAGGCCGAAGCGGAAGACACGCCCCTGCCGCGCCGCCGGCGCAGCCTGCGCCGCACCCTGCTCATCTACCTGCTCGCCCCCTGGGCGCCGCCCTGGCGCTGAACACGGCGGTGACCTACCGTACCGCCCTGGATTCGGCCAACCAGGCCTACGACCGGACGCTCCAGGGCGCCCTGCTGGCGATCTCGGAGCGGGTGGCGGTGGACGAGGGGCTGATCCGCATCGACCTGCCCTACGCCTCCCTGGAAATGCTCGAAAACGATTTCCAGGACCGCATCTACTACCGGGTCAGCCACCCCCAGCAGGGCGAAATCACCGGCTACCCGGACCTGCCCGAGCCGCCGCCGGGCAAGCGCTTCGGCATCGGCCGGGCCATTTCCGGCGACGGCCTGGACGAGGTGCACAACCGCAAGCCCTTCTTCTTCGAGACGGCCTACCACGGCGAACGCCTGCGCATCGCGGCCATGTGGCGCCCCCTCTTCTACCCGGGCATCCGCGGCCCTCTCCTGATCGAGATCGGCGAAACCCTGGGGGCGCGCAACCAACTGGCCCGCCAGCTGCTGGTCGAATCCCTGGTCAAGGAAGGGGCCCTGATCGTCCTGGGCGCCCTGCTCATCGCCTTCGGCGTGCTGCACGCCCTCGGCCCCCTGCGCCGGCTGCGCCGCGACGTGGCCGCCCGGGACCCGGCCGACCTGTCGCCCCTGGCCGCCGACAACGTGCCCAGCGAAGTGATGCCCCTGGTCGAGGCGGTCAATGCCCACACCGCCCGGGTGCGCCAGCTTACCGAGGCCCAGCGCCAGTTCATCGACGACGCCGCCCACCAGCTGAAGACGCCCCTGGCGATCATCAAGTCCCAGGCCGACCTGGCCCAGCGCGAAACCGACCCGCTGCGCCTGCAACGCATGGTCGGCGACATCGGCCAGACCGCCACGGCCACCGCCCGGCTGGTGCAGCAGTTGCTCACCCTGGCGCGCAGCGACGCGGCGCCGCCGGCGGACCAGGTGGCCGACCTGACCGAACTGGCCCGCCAGACCACCTTCGACTGGCTGCCCCAGGCCCTGGCCCGGCGCATCGACCTGGGTTTCGAGGGCGAGGCGCCCTGCAAGGTAGCGGGCGACACGGTGCTGCTGCGGGAACTGGTGGCCAACCTGATCGACAACGCCCTGCGCTACACCCCGGCCGAGGGGGTGGTGACGGTGGCGGCCATGGCCGTAGCCGGGGACGTGGTACTGCGGGTGGACGACAGCGGGCTGGGCATTGCGGCGGCGGAGCGGGAGCGGGTGTTCGACCGCTTCTACCGACCGGCCGGCAGCGGCGCCCCGGGCAACGGCCTGGGCCTGGCCATCGTGCGCGCCATCGCCCGCCGCCACGGCGGCGACGTGCGCCTGGACGACGGCCCCCAGGGCCGGGGACTGCGGGTCGAGGTCCGTCTGCCCGGCGCCGCCTGAGGACGGGCCGGGGCGGCCCTAGGCGGCTCTAAACGAGCGGCACGCGGGAAAGCCTCACCCGGAACGGGGGGAGATTGCCCCGCCGGCCCCGCGGGCGGCAGAACAACGAGGGATAGATGAATCGTGAATCGCACCCCGGCGCGCCAGCACGCACCAACGCGCCGGAATCGCGCGGGGGAAAGGCCGCGTCAGGCCAGATCAGGCCACCAGCCGGGCGCCGATGAAGGCCAGCATCACCGCCAGGGCGGGGCGCAGCCAGCCGTCGTGCAGGCGGTGGCTCAGGTGGCTGCCCAGCCAGATGCCGGGCAGGGAGCCGGCCAGCAGGTTCACCAGCAGGCTCCAGTCGATGTGCCCCAGGCCGGCGTGGCCGATGCCCGCCACCAGGGTAAGGGGCACGGCGTGGGCGATCTCGCTGCCCACCAGGCGGGTGGTGGGCAGGGCTGGCAGGATCAGGAACAGGGCCAAGGTGCCCAGGGCGCCGGCGCCGATCGAACTCAAGGTGACCAGCACGCCGAGCACCGCGCCGGTGACCCACAGGGCCGGGCGCATGGCGGCGAAGGGGGCGTCGCGCCAGCGGGTCGGCACATGGCGCAGCAGCCAGGGTTTACCGAGGATGGCGGCGGCGGTGAGGATCAGGGCCACGCCGAGCATGAAGCGGAACAGGCCGTCCAGAGCGTGGGACGGACCGATGTGGGAAATCAGCCCCAGGGTGAGCAGGGAGGCGGGAACGCTGCCGGCGGCCAGCCAGCCGACCAGGCGCCAGTCCACGTGGCCGCGGCGGTGGTGCACCGCCACGCCGCCAGCCTTGGTCAGGGCGGCGTAGAGCAGGTCGGTGCCCACGGCGGTGGAGGGCGGGATGCCGAACCAGAGCAGGATGGGCGTCATCAGGGAGCCGCCGCCCACGCCGGTGAGGCCGACCACGAAGCCCACCGCCAGTCCCGCCACCACGAATCCGATTTCCACGCCGTCGCCCCTCGATGAATGACGGCCATGCTAAACGATCCGCTTATAACGGTTTTATACGGAATCGCTATTTGCAAATCCATATCTGTTCTAAGAACGACTGCCGTAACGACGGGCGACGCGCTGCCGGGCAGGCGCGGCCAGGGGGAAGCATGGCCGGGACAGAACAGGGCGCACAGCGCGGCAATGCCGGCCAAGCGCCACGGCCCCGGCCGCCGCCCCGCCCGGGCTCCCCGAATGCCTGCCTGTGCAATACATGAAAAAAATTAATGTATTTAGCCTGGGAAAAATTCAAAGTCCGCGCCAGTATTGGACCTTGGCATTTTCAAAGAAAAATACATTAATAAAATTCAAGTATTTCCCTGCCCGCCCAGGCCCCACTCCCCTGGCTCCCGGCCCGCGCCGTTGCACTGGCGGTTCAAAGGGCTTGTTGGTCCAGGCACCGGCGGTCCCGTTGTCGCCGAGCAAAGAAAAACCCCGCACCGGAGTGCGGGGTTTTTCGGGCCGGCCCCTGGCGAATTGCCAACGGCCGGCCGGCAGGGCGCCAGGAACGAGTCCTGGACGGCCTGGCGGTGTTACATGCCCATGCCCATGCCGCCCATGCCACCCATGTCGCCCATGCCGCCGGGCATGGCGGGCTTGTCTTCGGGCAGTTCGCCGACCATGCAGTCGGTGGTGAGCATCAGGCCGGCCACGGAGGCGGCGTTCTGCAGGGCGGTGCGGGTCACCTTGGTGGGGTCGAGCACGCCCATTTCCACCATGTCGCCGTACACGCCGGAGCCGGCGTTGTAGCCGAAGTTGCCCTTGCCTTCCAGGACCTTGGAGACCACCACGGAGGGCTCGTCACCGGCGTTGGCGACGATCTGGCGCAGGGGCTCTTCGATGGCGCGCAGGACGATCTTGATGCCGGCTTCCTGGTCGGCGTTGTCACCCTTGACGGACACCGCGGCGCGGGCGCGCAGCAGAGCCACGCCGCCGCCGGCGACGATGCCTTCTTCAACGGCAGCGCGGGTGGCGTGCAGGGCGTCTTCGACGCGAGCCTTCTTTTCCTTCATTTCGACTTCGGTGGCAGCGCCGACCTTGATCACGGCAACGCCGCCGGCCAGCTTGGCCACGCGCTCTTGCAGCTTCTCACGGTCGTAGTCGGAGGTGGCTTCCTCGATCTGCTTGCGGATGGTGCCGACGCGAGCTTCGATGGTGGCGGCATCGCCGGCGCCGTCGATGATGGTGGTGTTTTCCTTGCCGATCTCAATGCGCTTGGCTTGGCCCAGCTCGGCCAGGGTGGCCTTTTCCAGGGACAGGCCGACTTCTTCGGCGATCACGGTACCGCCGGTCAGGATGGCGATGTCTTCGAGCATGGCCTTGCGGCGGTCGCCGAAGCCCGGAGCCTTGACGGCGCAGGTCTTGAGGATGCCGCGCAGGTTGTTCACCACCAGGGTGGCCAGGGCTTCACCGTCCACGTCTTCGGCGATGATCAGCAGCGGGCGGCCGGCCTTGGCCACTTGCTCGAGCACCGGCAGCAGGTCGCGGATGTTGGAGATCTTCTTGTCGAACAGCAGGACGAAGGGATTGTCCAGGGCGGCAATCTGCTTGTCCGGGTTGTTGATGAAGTAGGGGGACAGGTAGCCGCGGTCGAACTGCATGCCTTCGACGACGTCGAGTTCGTTGTCCAGGGACTTGCCGTCTTCGACGGTGATCACGCCTTCCTTGCCGACCTTGTCCATGGCATTGGCGATGATGTCGCCGATGTTGGTGTCGGAGTTGGCGGAGATGGAGCCGACCTGGGCGATTTCCTTGGTGGTGGAGCAGGGCTTGGAAATCTTGCGCAGTTCGTCGGTCAGGGCGGCGACGGTCTTGTCGATGCCGCGCTTGAGGTCCATCGGGTTCATGCCGGCGGCCACGTACTTCATGCCTTCGCGGACGATGGCCTGGGCCAGCACGGTGGCGGTGGTGGTGCCGTCACCGGCCACGTCGGAGGTCTTGGAAGCGACTTCCTTGACCATCTGGGCGCCCATGTTCTCGAACTTGTCCTTCAGTTCGATTTCCTTGGCGACGGACACGCCGTCCTTGGTCACGGTGGGGGCGCCGAAGGAGCGCTCGAGCACCACGTTGCGGCCCTTGGGGCCCAGGGTCACCTTGACGGCGTTGGCGAGGATGTTGATGCCGGCGACCATGCGCTCGCGGGCGACGTCACCGAATTTGACTTCTTTAGCAGCCATTGTTTGCTCCTGAATTCTGGGAAAGGTGAGGGGGTCGGAAAGCCTTAGGCTTCCACCACGCCCATGATGTCTTCTTCACGCATGACCAGCAGTTCCTGGCCATCCACCTTGACGGTCTGGCCGGCGTACTTGCCGAACAGGACGCGGTCGCCGACCTTGACGTCGAGGGCGATCAGCTTGCCGGAATCGTCGCGTTTGCCGGGACCGACGGCGAGGATTTCACCCTGATCCGGCTTCTCGCCGGCGGAATCGGGGATGACGATACCGGAGGCGGTGGTGCGCTCGGCTTCGACGCGCTTGACGATCACGCGGTCGTGCAAGGGACGGATTTTCATGGAGTGGGCTCCTGACAAAGTTGCGGACATAAACACGGATGACACGAATGGGGAGCCGCCGGACTCGGGGAGCGAAGCTCGCACCCGCCGCGGCTGCCGGTCACCGGGAGGTTGTTAGCACTCATCGGCGACGAGTGCTAATAATAGGGACGCCCCCCGGGGTTTTCAAGGGCGCCCCGCCAATTATTTATGCGGGCGATGTCTCCCGGGGCTGCGCCGGGCCGCCGCCCAGGGCCGTCCAGGCCGCGCCGGATCAGAAGAATTCGATCTCGCCGCAGGAGTCGGACGACGCATTGGCGGGGGCGGTGCGCGCCACCGTGAAGTCCAGGGTGGTGCCCGGGGCCACGCACAGGCAGACGGTCATGCGGAAGCCAAGCTGGCCGTCGCCCTGATCGCCGATATTCACCGCGAAGGTCAGGCTGTGGGCCGGGTCCAGGGCGCAGACGTAGCGGGCGCAGGAGCTTTCCAGGGTGAACGGGGTGGACAGGCCGGTGTGGGGAAAGACCTCGTGCAAGGTCCGCTTGGCCGCGCCGCAGATCATGTTCACCAGCTCGCCGTAGGCGTCGGCGAGCAGTTGCCCCTGGAGCGCCCCCGGCTCGCCGCCGGCACGGCGGGACAGATAGTCCAGGGTCCGGGGGGCCGCGTCGAAGTCGAACAGGACGACCATGCGGAACAGGTAGGACGAGATGCCGATCACCACCAGGTGGCGGCGGGCATCGTCCGCCATGGCCGGCCCCAGGCCGGGAGAAACGGTTACCTCGCAGGCGGCGCCGGCCCCGGCATTTTCCCGGATGGCCTTGTCGAACAGCCACTGGACGGAGGCGATGGCTTCGGTGGTGATCATGGCAGGGCGCCCTCCTCGGACAGATGGGACAGAATGCGGCTCTCGCTCGCACCCAGGCCGAACACGGCGGTGCGGATCATGTTGCTGCTGGCTTGCAGGTCGAGGAAGGTGGCGGTGGCCACCAGGTCGCTCTTGTCCAGGTTTTCCTTGAAGCTCTGGGCCAGCTTGGTGGAGGTCAGGGCCAGGTCGCGCACCCCGTCGGCCACCACGGCGAAGCCCCGGCCGTACTCGCCGGCCCGGGCGGCCTCGATCGAGGCGTTGAGCGCCAGCATCACGATCTTCTTGTTGATGTTGGCGAATTCCTCGTTTTCCCGCTTCAGCGCCTGGTTGTTGGCCAGGATGCCCTGAATCTGGTCATGCCAGCGCTCCAGGGTCTTGACCACGTCGAGCAGGGCGTCGATGCCGCCTTTCAACTCGTGATGGTCCGCCGCGACCCGCTGGCGCAGGTCGGCCAGGGCCGCACCGTAGCCGGCGGCGGCCTCGGCCAGTACGGCCTGCTGCTCGGCGGCGGCGCTCTGGGCCGCCTCCTGGGCGGCCTGCTCGTGCGCCTCGGCCAGCCGGGCCAGGGCCTCGCGCAGGGCGTCGGCCTCGCCTTGCAGATCGGCCAGCCGCCCGGCCATGACCTCGGGGGGAATGTGCCCGGCCAGGGCATCGATCTCGCGGCGCAGGGCCGCCTCCCGGCGGCTCCCCTCGCGGCGCAGGACGGCGACGCGCCACCAGCTGGCCAGGGCGAGCAGCGCCAGCAATACGGCGAGAGCCAGCAGGATCGGGGTGGCGCCAGTGGTCAGGGCCATCGATCAGGCCACCAGCTTCTTCAGGGTGGCGATCACGGCGGCGCCGTTGAACGGTTTGACGATCCACCCCTTGATGCCGGCCGCCTTGCCCCGCTCCTTCATCGCCGGGCTGTTCTCGGTGGTGAGCATGATGACGTTGACCGCCGCGTTCTTCAGGTCGCCGCGGATCTTCTCGACCATGGTCAGGCCGTCCATGTTGGGCATGTTCACATCGCTCAACACCAGCTTGATGGCGGGGTCGGCCTTGAGCTTGGCCAGCCCGTCGTTGCCGTCCACCGCTGCCGTGACGGCGAGGCCGTTGTTCTTGAGGAAATCGCAGACCTCGTTACGCACCGTGCTGGAATCATCGACGACCAGAACCTGGGCCATGGGAACTCCTTGTTATTGGTTATCAAACGGGAAGGGGAAAAAAGATCGAACGCGGGGTCAGAAGAGTTCCAATTCGCCGGACTCGACGAAGGACTCCACCGTGGGGTTTTCGCTGAACTCGTCCGGGGACCAGTCCAGGTTGAAGACGAAGCGCTGGTAGACCGGCACGCCCGGGCCGTCCGGGGACTGCCGCAGCCGCAGGGTGTATTTCAGGCACAGCTGGGGATCGTCCGAACCGAAGGAGATGTAGCGGCGCTGGTGGTTGATGACGATGGGCACCTGGGTCTGGAGCGGCGCGGAGGCCGCCGTGCCGTGGCCGACGTAGCGGTTCTTGAAGGCGCCCCAGATCAGGTTGGTGGCCTCGCCCAGGGTGCCGTTGAGATCGCGGAAGGTGAGCCCGTCCCCGCCGCCTGGCCGGCCGCGCAACAGGTCGAGCACGCTGCCCTCGGACGATTGCAGCATCATGTAGCCCCGGCACCAGTGGCTCTCGATGGCGATCAGGGTGAACACCTCACCGTAGATGATGCGGTCCTTGACCAGGTAGGGGGTCTCGGCATCCACCTCGCAGCCGTGGAAGAGGCTTTCCAAAGAGGCCCGGGTGATCTCGGCAATGCCCCGCACCAGGGCGTTGGGGTAGATCCGGCTGAAGATCGAGGCGTCCAGGGACTCCCGCAGCTGTTGCAGGGTCGCCAGGGTGTAGGCGCAGCGGAACATGGCCGCGTCGCGCTCCCCCAGGCCGGCGACGCTGGAGACGGCGTCGCGGCGCAGGAAGATGGGCAGCTCGGGGCGCAGGGCGTGGATCTCCCGGGCCATGACCAGGCCGTTGCCCGGCCGGCCACCGTAGTTCTCGTAGAGCAGGATGCCGCCCAGGTCCACGTTGGCGCGCAGCACCGCCATCACGTCGCCGTTGCCGGCCACGTTGGGGCGGATGCCCAGGAGGGCGCATTCCTCGCAGAAGGCCTTGAGGCTGTTCACATAGGTGCCCGCGTCGTCGAGCACCAGCATCTTGCTGGCCACCTGGGTCCGGGTATCCACGCTGGGCGGTCCTCCGGCCTCAGGCGATGGCACGGGCGACATCCGCCGAGCCACCGGCCGCCGCCCCGTCCTCGCTGCCGGCCGGCGCATCGGCCGTCACGGCGATTTCCTCGCCGCGCACGGCAACCTTCTCGGGCAGGGTCACCACCGTCTCGAAGCGCCGGAAGTCGGCTCCGGCGGCATCGTCGAGGAAGCGCACGGCGATCTTGCCGCCCTCGCGCCGGATCAGGTCTTGCACCGCATCCATGCCGACGCCGCGGCCGGACACTTCGGTGACCGCCTCGGCCGTGGAGAAGCCGGGGCGGAAGATCAATTGGGCCACCTCTTCGTCGCTCAGAACGTCGTCCGCACCGATCAGTTGCTTGTCCAGGGCGATGCGGCGGATACGCGCCAGGGCCAGGCCCCGGCCGTCGTCGCTCAGGGCCAGCTGCAGGCCGTCCCCGACCAGGGCCAGGCGCAGGGTGATCTCGCCGGCGGCGGGTTTGCCGGACTCGCGGCGCACGTCGGGTGTTTCAATGCCGTGGTCCATGGCGTTGCGCACCAGGTGCATGAACACGTTCTTGAGGGCGCCGGACACCTGGTTGTGCAGGAAGTAGCCGTTGTCCTCGATGCTCACCACCGGTGCCACCTTGCCCAGCTCCTTGGCCAGGGAAGGCAGGGAATCGAACACTCCGGAGAGGATCTGGGCCACGGATTCGGTGCCGAGCAGGCGCAGCACGCGCTGCACCTGGTCCCGGGCCGCCACCAGCTCGTGCAGGTTGCCCGGATTGACCTTTTCCAGGCGGTGCAGGGTTTCCTGGATCTGCTCCCGGTCCACCAGCAGGTAGCGCTCGCCGCCGCGCCGCCCGGGCCCCTTGCGGCCCAGGCTGACCTCGTTGATCTTGGCGTACTGCTCCACCTCGGCCCGCACCGCTGCCAGTTGCTCCAGCAGGGCGGCCGAATCCCAGGCCACGGTGGGGCGCGGCTTGCGCAACTCGTCGTAGATCTGCTCGGCCCCGTGCACCGTGTTGGTCAGGTGGCGCAGGCCGTAGGTACGGGCGTTGCCCTTGATGGTGTGCATGTTGCGGAACAGCTGGGCGACCACGTCGGCGTCCTGCTTGGGCGTGGCGCGGATCAACTGCTCGTTCTCGTCGATGAACTTGAGGGCGCTGGCGATGAATTCGTGGAACTTCTCCTGGCTGACGGCGAGGATTTCACCGATCAGCTCCAGCTCGCGCTTCTGCTCCCGGGCCTCGGCGGCCAGGCGGCGCAGTTCGGTGACGTCGCGCACGCACAGCAGCAGGCGGACCACCGTGTTGTTGTCGTCCACGATCGGCGACCAGTTGAGGTCGAGCACCTTGGTCCGGCCGCCGGCCAGCCGCTTCTCGATCTCGCCAACCAGCAGGTGGGCGTTGAACTCGAAGTTCATGGCGTCCTCGCCGATGCAGGCGCCGACGGCGGCCTCCACCTGGGACAGGGCGTCGGCCCCCAGGTCGGTGTCGGCGAACACCAGTTCCATCACGTCCCGGCCGGCAATGTCGGCGGTTTCCAGGATGCTTTCGAGGAAGGCCGAGTATTCCGGATGCACCCGGTTGCCGGCAGCGATGGTCAGGATGCCCTGGGGCATGTGCTGCAACATGGTCTGGATGTCGGTGGTCTTCTGGCGCAGCAGGCCGGAGCTTTCCTCGATCTTGGCCACCATCACGTTGAAGGCACCGATCGAGCGGCCGATCTCGTCCTTGCCCCCCACCGGCAGACGGCGGCTGAAGTCCTGGCTGTCGGCGATCTCACTCATCATCGCCTGCATGCGGCCGATGGGCAGGACCACCTGGCGGTAGAGCAGGTAGCCGACCACGCCCAGGGCCAGGATGGTGGCCAGGCTGACGGCGGAAATGGTGGTGACCGTGTTCGACAGGCTGTCGTTCAGGGCGGCGATGGCGCTGTCCTTGGAGCGGTTCTTCTCGACGCGCAGGGCATCGACGATCTGCTCCATCTCGCGCTGGTACTGGGCCACGTTGGCGAACAGGTTGGCCTCGGCCAGGGAGGTCTGGCCGGCCAGCTTGAGCTGGGCGGTCTGGTCGATCTCGCCGAAGTAGTTGGCCAGGCTTTCCTTGGCCTGGTCCACCAGGCCGGTCTGGGCGCTCCCCGTGGCCTGGTGGGCCTGGAAGTCGAGGCTTTCCTTGAGTTGCAGTTGCTGCTTGAGCAGCTTGTCGCGGGCCTGGGCGGCGATGGTGGTGTCCGGGGCGGACACCAGGGCCATGGTGGTGAGCTGCACTTCCTTGAGCAGCGACACCAGGTCGGCCGAGGCCAGGGCGCTGGTCACCACGCCTTCGGTGACGCCCCGCACTTCCTTGGCGTTGGACCGGGACTGGATCACCGAATAGCCGCCGATCAGGGACAGGGCGACGAACGTCAGGGCAACCAGCAATATGATGCGGCTTCGAATAGTCATCTTGAGATACCCGCCTGAGGTGGTAAGCGAGGCCCCGCCGGCGGCCCGATAAGGCCTGCTGCGGGGGATTCCGGACATGACCGGGAGAACGGGCGGGATTATCTAAGTCGAAAGTTATAGCCGCATTACAGTCATGAAACCGCGATGTAGGTGACGGCAGGATGACGGCACCGCCAAGCGGCAAACCCACGCTCCGGCGCTTCCGGCAGCCGGCACGCCGGCCCGTCCGCGGCGGCGGGACCCGCCACGACGGCGTCACGAAAACCGGCGAGTCGCCGGCAATGGCCGGTGGGCAGGCGCCGCGGCGCGGTTCGGGGCAATCTTCAGGCAGCGCGAAGCCGAGACCGGGAAACGTCCCCCGGCTGGCTGCCCACTGGGCCAGATCGACCCAGACCTCAGCCCCGCGTCAGGTTCAGTGAAATTTACTGACTGGCGCCACCGCCTCGCCCGCCTTTGCCGTCCATGCCCCGGAAACCCCCGTCCGGCAAGGGTTTGACCCCGCTGTGGAAAAGCGGCACTACGTCACGGCACGGGTTTCTTCGCCCGGGCATGTCTCGGATTTGCAATAGCGCTGTAACAATTCCAGACTACTTTGCACGGGTCATCCCACACACGGAGCATCCATGTTCAAGACTGCCCTGCGCACGACTGCCATCACGGCCATCGCCTTTGCCGCCCAGACCGCCTTCGCCGCCGAAATCACCGGCGCCGGCGCCTCCTTCCCCGCCCCGATCTACGCCAAGTGGGCCGATGCTTACCAGAAGGCCACCGGCAACAAGGTGAACTACCAGTCCATCGGCTCCGGTGGCGGCATCAAGCAGATCACCGCCAAGACCGTCGACTTCGGCGCCTCCGACATGCCCCTCAAGCCCGCCGACCTGGACAAGGACGGCCTGGTGCAGTTCCCGACCGTGATCGGCGGCGTGGTGCCGGTGGTGAACGTTCCCGGCATCAAGCCCGGCCAACTCAAGCTGACCGGCGCCGTGCTGGCCGACATCTACCTGGGCAAGATCACCAAGTGGGACGACAAGGCCATCGCCGCCCTGAACCCGGGCCTGGCCCTGCCCAGCCAGGACATCGGCGTGGTGCGCCGCGCCGACGGCTCCGGCACCACCTTCATCTTCACCAACTACCTGTCCAAGGTGAGCACCGAGTGGAAACAGAAGGTCGGTGAAGGCACCGCCGTGCAATGGCCCCTGGGCCTGGGCGGCAAGGGCAACGAGGGCGTATCCGCCTTCGTGCAGCGTCTGCCGGGCTCCCTGGGTTACGTCGAGTACGCCTACGCCAAGCAGAACAAGCTGACCTACGCCCAGCTGCAGAACAAGGACGGCGTGTTCGTCGCCCCCGACGACGCCACCTTCAAGGCCGCCGCCGCCAGCGCCGACTGGAGCAAGAACGCCTTCTACGAAATCCTCACCGACGAGCCGGGCAAGAACTCCTGGCCGATCACCGGCGCCACCTTCATCCTGATGCACAAGCAGCAGGCCAAGCCGGCCCAGGCCGCCGAAGTGCTGAAGTTCTTCGCCTGGTCCTACCAGAACGGCGACAAGATGGCCGAGGACATGGAGTACGTGCCCCTGCCCGACGCTACCGTCAAGCTGATCCACCAGTCGTGGAACCACATCGGTGACACCGCCGGCAAGCCGGTGTTCTCCGGGAAGTAATCCGCCCCCCCATCGGCGATACGGCGTTGGGGGCTGCGGCCCCCAACGCCGTTCATACACGAGCCCCTTCCCATGAGTCAGCCAGCCAATCCCGCCGCGGCATTCTCTACCGCCGCCCTCGAGTCACCCGAGTTGCAGCGCAAGCCGCACAGCAAGTTCGGCGACCTGGTCTTCGCCGGCATGGCCCGCGGCTTCGCTTTCCTTGCCCTGGCCTTGCTGGCCGGCATCATCATCGCCCTGGCCGTGGCCTCCTGGCCCAGCATCGAAACCTTCGGCGCCCGTTTCCTGGTCAGCACCGAGTGGAACCCGCCGGCCGAGCGCTTCGGCGCCCTGGTGCCCATGTACGGCACCCTGGTGACCTCCCTGATCGCCCTGGTGATCGCCGTTCCCGTCAGCTTCGGCATCGCCCTGTTCCTCACCGAACTGTCACCGGTCTGGTTGCGCCGCCCCCTGGGCACCGCCGTCGAGCTGCTCGCCGCCATTCCCAGCATCGTTTTCGGCATGTGGGGCCTGCTGGTCTTCGCCCCCCTCTTCGCCACCCACGTCCAGCCCCTGATCGCCAAGACCCTGGGGGTGCTGCCCCTGATCGGCCCGCTCTTTTCCGGCCCCTCCCTGGGCATCGGCCTGCTCAGCGCCGGCATCATCCTGGCGATCATGATCATTCCCTACATCGCCTCGGTGATGCGCGACGTCTTCGAGCTGACCCCGACCATGCTCAAGGAATCGGCCTACGGCCTGGGTTGCACCACCTGGGAAGTGATCTGGCGCGTGGTCCTGCCCTACACCAAGTCCGGCGTCATCGGCGGCGTCATGCTCGGCCTGGGCCGCGCCCTGGGCGAGACCATGGCGGTGACCTTCATCATCGGCAACACCAACTTCCTCACCTCGCCGTCCCTGTTCATGCCGGGCAACAGCATCACCTCTGCCCTGGCCAACGAGTTCGCTGAGGCCTCCCCCGGCCTGCACACCTCGTCCCTGATGGAGCTGGGCCTGATCCTCTTCGTCATCACCCTGATCGTCCTCATCCTCTCCAAGCTGCTGCTGATGCGCCTGGCCGTGGGTGAAGGCAAGAAATGAGGGGAACGGCCATGAATCTCTACGTCAAACGCAAAGCCATCAACGGCCTGGCCCTCGGACTCTCCCTGTCGGCCATGGCCTTCGGCGTGTTCTGGCTGACCTGGATCTTGTGGACGGTGCTGGACCTGGGCTTCAGCGCCCTCTCCCTCGACCTGTTCACCCAGATGACGCCCCCGCCGGGCGCGGAAGAAGGCGGCCTGCTCAACGCCATCGTCGGCAGCCTGATCCTGGTCGTGCTGGGCACCGCGATCGGCACGCCGATCGGCATCCTGGCCGGCATCTACCTGTGCGAATACGGCCGCCACACCCTGCTCGGCCGGGTCACCCGCTTCGTCAACGACCTGCTGCTGTCGGCGCCATCCATCGTCATCGGCCTGTTCGTCTATGCCCTGGTGGTGGCCCACACCGGCAAGTTCTCCGCCTGGTCCGGCGGCGTCGCCCTGGCGCTGCTGGTGCTGCCCATCGTGGTGCGCACCACCGAGAACATGCTGCAACTGGTGCCCAACTCCCTACGCGAGGCGGCCTTCGCCCTGGGGGCACCGAAGAACGTGGTGATCCGCCGCATCACGCTGCGGGCGGCCCGTTCCGGCATCGTCACCGGCGTGCTGCTGGCCATCGCGCGCATCTCCGGCGAAACCGCGCCGCTGCTGTTCACCTCGCTCTCCAACCAGTTCTGGAGCCTGGACCTGAACGCGCCCATCGCCAACCTGCCGGTGACCATCTTCAAGTTCGCCATGAGTCCCTTCGAGGACTGGCAGCGCCTGGCCTGGGCCGGCGTGCTGCTCATCACCGTCGGTGTCCTGCTGTTGAACATCCTCGCGCGGGTGGTTTTCCGCGCCGAAAAGACTAACTAAGTCGTTTTGGGAATCCAGACCGTGCAAACCACTACCGACTCGCAAAAACACGTCCCGCAGATCCAGTTCAAGGATTTCAACTTCTACTACGGGAAGTACCACGCCCTGAAGAACGTGACCTTCGACATCGCCAAGAACAAGGTCACCGCCTTCATCGGCCCGTCCGGCTGCGGCAAGTCCACTCTGCTGCGGACCATCAACCGCATGTACGACCTCTACCCCGAGCAGCGCGCCGAAGGCACCCTGATGTTCAAGGGCATCGACCTGCTCGACCCCAAGGTGGACGTGGCCTCGCTGCGCGCCAAGGTGGGCATGGTGTTCCAGAAGCCCACCCCCTTCCCCATGTCGATCTACGACAACATCGCCTTCGGCGTCGGCCTGCACGAGCGCCTGGGCAAGGCCGACCTGGCGGACCGGGTGGAATGGGCCCTGCGCAAGGCCGCCCTGTGGGACGAGGTGAAGGACAAGCTGAGCCAGAGCGGCATGAGCCTGTCCGGCGGCCAGCAACAACGCCTGTGCATCGCCCGGGGCATCGCCGTGAAGCCCGAGGTGCTGCTGCTCGACGAACCGACCTCTGCCCTCGACCCCATCTCCACCGCCCGGATCGAGGAACTGGTGGGCGAGCTGAAGGACGACTTCACCATCGTCATCGTCACCCACAACATGCAGCAGGCGGCGCGGATTTCCGACTTCACCGCCTACATGTACCTGGGCGAGCTGATCGAGTTCGGCGTCACCGACGAAATCTTCGTCAAGCCGTCGCGCAAGGAAACCGAGGATTACATCACCGGGCGCTACGGCTGAGAAAACGCGTCATCGCCCAACAAAAACGGCAGGGGATTCCCTGCCGTTTTTCATTCACGGCCGAGGCCCGTGGGTTTCCGGATCACCGGTCCTGCCCGCCCCGCTTCGCTTGCACGGCCGGCCCCTTGTATTGGCTGGCCCGCCCGCCCATCGCGTCGGCCTCCTGTTCCAGGGCCACCTCGTCATTCACGGGTACGCCGCCGGTGTGCAGGGTGGGGCTCACCCGCCCCTGGGCCTGCTGTACCACGTGCCAAGCCTCGTGGGGCAGGTGGCGCTCCTGGCCCGGGGCGACGTGGATGTCGCTGCCCTGCGCGTAAGCCAAGGCATTGAGCTGGGCCGGCTGGGAGGAGTTGTAATGCACCTGCACCGAATCCAGGGAAATGCCGGACAGGGCCTCGATCCCCGTTTTCAGGGAATCGGGCAGCCCCGTCTCATTCCTGCCGGCGGCACCTGTAGCTACGGGGGCCTGACTGGCGCCCGTAGCCGCCTTGCGCTGGACCTCGTCCTCGTCCGCCGCCACTCGTTGCAGCGGATCGAAGCGGCCCTGCAGCGGCTCCTCGTCGTCGGCCTGCAACTGGGCGGTCTTGGCCTGCATAGGGGCCTCGTCCTCTTCTTCGGCCTGGCGCTGCGACACCCCATCCGGCTGGAGGGCGGCCAGCTGCCTTACCGCCAGGCTCCCATCGGCCTTGGCCTGCAAAGCCTGGAGCCCCGCCGCCTGGGCGCCGTTGGCCGCCGCGCCGTCCAGGCCGGAGAGCGCCCCCGCCTCCCGTCCGCCGCCAGCGGAAACGTGGCTGTCGCCTTGGCGGCGCTCATGCTCGGTAGAAACGGAGGATGTCGTCGGTTTTTCGCTGTAGGCCCGCATGGCGTTACTCCAGGGTTCGAGGCGTGAATGGGATGGCACAGGTGGTAAAAGGACAAGGAAGCGCTTGCCGGGTCAGGGGATCTGCTGCTTTTTCTGCTGGTAGTCCCATACGGCATAGACGATGATGCCCAGGAGCACCAGGAAGAGCAGGCCATTGCCTTCGGCAATGCTCTCCAGGGCAGGGTCGCAATAGAGCATCGCCATGCCGATGACGAACAGGGGCACGACGGTGCCGCCGAGGAACCAGAGGAAATGGCGGCGGAAGGTGCCCCGGCATTCGCAGCACCCGGCGAAGGCCACCAGGAAGGCCAGCGACACCACCAGGAAGCAGTCGAAGGCCAGCCGGAACAGCCAGCGGTTGGGGCAGACGATGCCGCACACCGCCGAGCTCTGGTTGGTTTGGGTCGGGTAGAACTCGTTCTTCAGCACCTCGTCCGCCGGCAGCCCGGACGTCCCCGTCGGCAGCCGCCAGAAGCCGATGCCGTTGAAGTTGTCGCCCATGTAGATCACGTCGTCGTCGATCCGCGCGCGGCCGTCGGGAACGATCACCGGCACCGTCATGCGTTGCAGGTTGCGCCGGTCGTCGCCCTTCAGGTTTTCCTCCAGGCTGCGGCGCAGTAGCTTCTTGTCGTCCGTGGTGGGCTCCCGCAGCAGCACCAGGATCAGCATGCGGTCCGCCTCATATTTGCCCCGGGCGTCGGCGTCGTAGAGATCGGCCCATTGCAGCAGTTTGGCGTGGTTGAAGATGCCCTGGCCCAGGGCGTCCGACGGCAGCATGAGGTTCACGAACTGCCCTCGGCCGGCCAACCGGCCATGGAGCTGGACGAGGAAGCCTTTGAAGTCCTCGATGAATTCCGGGTCTTCCGGGTAATGCTCGAAGAACAGGGTGACGCCGTTGCCCAGGCTGGGCCGGTCCGTGCCCAGGCTCAGGTAAGGACGGATGGCCGCCATGGCCCCCGTCGGCGCGATGAATAGCAGGCGGTCGAGCTCGCCTGCCAGGGCGGCGAAGGCCGCGACCCGCTTCTCCCGGTTCAGCAACGCCCAGGACGACCAGTCGCTGCGGCGGACGACCAGGTCGACCTGGGTGCGGTACTTGCGCGCGGTTTCGAACACCTGGCTGCTGGCCGCGTTCCAGTGGGCCGCATTGCTCACGGTGCCGGAATCGTCGAAGCCCACGGCGTAATAGCCGATGCGGCTGAGCACGCTGAAATCGACCGACTGGCTCTCCCCCGCCAACCAGAAGGGATAAAAACCGTACACCTGCTTTTCCATCTTCTTGGGCCGGCACTTGCAGTCCGGGACCGGCTGCCACTCGACCGGTTTGGCCGGGTCCGGCACGTGCCGCTTGCGCGCCTGGTCGGCCAGGAAATCCTGATAGTCCGCCACCCTGGCGCGCTGCGCCTGGAACACGGTGTCGATCTCGGCCAGCAGATCCCGGGGGGTGGCGAAATCCCGGCCCTTGAGCGGTTGCAACGTCCCGGCCAGGTCCTCCGGAATCTTGTTGGCCTTCAGCCAGGCGAAGAATTTGTCGTCCAGCTGGGTCAGGCGCTTGCCGGCGACCTCGCCCTGGATCGTTTTGGCGTATCCCTTCAGCCCGGTGCCGATGCGTCCCTGGACGGCGGAAAGGAATATGCCGCGCAGCGGATAGTCCACCCCCTCCATGCCGTCGAGCATGGGCAGGGCATAGCTCGGCACGGCGCCGGCCGCCGCCAGCAGCCGGTTCCACGAGGCGGTGGAAAGCCGGTACGCGGTGCTGTCGTCCACCTGTGCCAGGATCAGGGGAAGCCATTTCCGCGCTTCGTCCATGACCTCCTGGCACGCCTGGGACAGGGAATCGGCCCGTTCCTTGGCCGTGCCCATGGGCTTGCCTTGCAGGCGCAGGCTGACCTCGTCCGCCAGCCCCGAGCCGCCACCGGCCCCGGGCAGGGACGCGCCGCCATCTCCGGCGGCAGCAGCAGGGGTGGGGACTGCTGGGGCTGCGGGGGCGGCCGCCGTTTTCGGCGCCCCGGCCGGCACGGCGAGCTTCTTCGCCCGATAGGCCGCCAGTTCCTGGTCGATGCCGGCCAAGACCTCCTGCAAGGCCTTTTCGACGGCCGCCCGGCTTGGATAGCCCGGGTCCTCCAGCTCCCCCAGTTGGTCGAGCAGGTAGGCCGGCACCCGCGCCGCCTTGAGCCGGGCCATGCCCTGGGGCGTGAGGGAGAAGACCGACATGGACTCGGCATAGCGCTGCACCACGCCCGACCAGGCCCCGGCCTGGGCCTGGAGCAGTTCGCGCACCTGGGCGGAAAAGGCCTCCTGCTCCTGGAAGCCGGCGTCCTTCATGACCGCCAGGGCGGCCAGGGCCTCCTGCCGGCTCGCCAGGGCCTGGAAGTCGTCGGCCAGCAACTGGTAGGAGATGCCTTGATCGTCGAGCCAGCGCTGGCGCCCGGCCGTGCCGGGCGCGGGCTGGTACTTGAGGAAGCGGTCGATGATGTCGATCACCTGGGCCGCCGACCCCGATTTGATCTGGGGCGGGATCTGGTCCGCGTCCTTCTGCTCGGTCTGCCAGATGGCGAACGCCCGGCTGGCGACGATGCCCCGCCACTTGTGGAACACCCGGTCGATGGCCGCATCCCGCAGCAGTTCGGCCACCAGGGCCTGGCGGGAGGCCATATCCCGGCCGATGGTCATGTCCTGCTGGCCGCAATAGGCGGCCAGCCCTGCCCGGGTGTCGATGCCGACGATGCCGTCGATGCGGTTGCCATAGAGGCCGAAGTAGGCCAGGGCGATCTGGACCTGGCGGGCGTCGTCCGGGGTCAGGTAGGCAAAGGTGTCGCGCCCCACCTCGCATCCCGGCTGGCCTGCGGGGGGAGCGGGTTTTGCGGCGGCAGGCGCGGCGGCGGGACGGGCCGGATCGGGTGCCGAGGCCAGCGGCAGCGGCAGGCAGCACACGGCGGCCAGCAGTGGCAGGACGATGGCCTGGGCCAGGCGGTTCGTGGTCATGCGATGGACTTTCCTTCTTTGAAGCGTTCCCGGGCGATCCCCGCCAGCAGGTCGTCGCTGCACACGCGGGCCCGCTTGCGCTGCAAGGCGCGCAACACCGCGTAGCGCGCCACGTTGGCGATGGCCCCGCCGGCCAGAGGATGGTCGGCGGCGATCCGGGCCAGATCCACGTCGTCCGCCAGGCGGGTGGCAGGGTCGAGCATGCCGTGCCACAGCCGCAGGCGCTGCTCGGCATCCGGCAGGGGGAAATAGATGGCGGACTGGAAGCGCCGGGCAAAGGCCTCGTCGATGTTGGCGCGCAGGTTGGTGGCCAGGACCACCATGCCGGGGAAATCCTCGATGCGTTGCAGGAGGTAGGCCACCTCCTGGTTGGCGTGGCGGTCGTTGGAATTCGACGTCTGGGTGCGGCGCCCGAACAGGGCGTCGGCCTCGTCGAAGAACAGCACCCAGTTCTTGTTCGCCGCCTGGTCGAAAACGCCGGCCAGGTTCTTCTCGGTCTCGCCGATGTACTTGGAAACGACCATGGACAGGTCGATGCGGTACACGTCCACCCCGGCGCTGGCGCCGATCAGGGTCGCCGTCAGGGTCTTGCCGGTGCCCGGCGGCCCGTAGAACAGGGCCCGGTAACCCGGCTTGACGGAGCGCTCCAGCCCCCACTCGCGCATCACCTCGGGCCCCCGCTCCAGCCAGGTCTGGAGGTGTCCCACCTCTTCGAGGACCTGGGGCCCCAGCACCAGGTCCTGCCACCCCAGGGGCGTGGTGATCAGCTTGGCCGGAAAGGTGGCGCTGAAATCGGGCTTGTGCCGGGTGCCGGCGATGAGCAGATGCAGATATTCGCCGCTCAGGGTGAGGGCGCTGCTGAACAGGGTCTCGGCCCGCTCGCCGTGCTCCAGGCGCAGAATGCCCCGGCGGGCGAAGAAATGATCGTTCTCGAACAGCGGGATCATGCGGAAGCGCCGCTCCAGGTCGGTGCCGGCCGCAACGAACAGCGCCGTCTCGCAGGTCGGCAGAAAGCCGCCGTGGTTCTTCCCCGGCCAGCCGCCGAACTCGGTGAAGGCCCGCTCCAGCGCCCGGTTGCGGGTGAACAGCGGGTCCAGCGTCTGGGGACGAACGTGAGGGATGAGGGCCAAAAGCAGCACCAGCCGCTCCTCGGCGCTCATGTCCAGCTCCCGGACCAGTTCGGCGTAGGCGCCCTGCGCCGCCGTCAGGTCCGGCGGGGGCAGGTCGTCGAGCCCCCAGGGGCGCTGCTCGAAATAGGCGGTCAGGCGCGTTTCGAGCACCTTGGAGAACCAGTCCAGCTCCCCGGACAGGATCGCCGCGTTGTCATCCCCGGGCCAGGAGGCGGTCAGGGGTTCCCGTTTCTGCATCGTGATGGCCGTCATCGCCACTCCACCATTACCGGTGCCGCCATCCACGGATGGCGGATCACCGAAAATCCCCAGGGCAGCCGGTCCATCAGCACGTCGATGGTCTTTGGCTCCACTTTCAACCGCCAGGCGTCGTCCTGGCGGGACAATCCCCCGCCGCGCTGCAGGAAGGCTTCGCGCAGCCCGGCCACCGAGGTGCCGCCCAGGGCCTTCCAGTGCGCGATCATGCTGGCGAGCATGCCGTCGATGGCGGAGCGTTCCCGCTCGTCGATCTCGATCCCGGCATCCAGGGGCTCGTGCAACTCCAGCCCGCACAGCAGCTTGTTGAGGGTCAGCTCGTGCTCGGGCGCAGCGCATCGCTCGTCCACCATGAACTGGAGGAGATGGCAGGCCCGCCGGGCATGCTCGCCGTCGATGAAGCGCCCCTGTTCCAGCAAGCCCAGCATGGAGAACAGCCGGGGCAGGTAGGGGGAGGCCAAAACCTGGCCGGCATTGGCCACCTGGATGCCCCGCCCCGCCAGCGGAGCCGGCGGCGCCGATGGCACCGCGCCGGGGGCCGACGCGCCGCCCTTGCCCCCCAGCCAGAACAGGATGTGGCGCGTCACCATGCCCGGCGCCGCCGCCGACTCCAGGTACGCACGCAGGGCCTGGCGCGCATCGCCCGGCGCCGGCCAGTCCGCCGCCAGGAAATCGATGTAGGCGCTGACGAAGGGCGCGGCGGAAGCGAAGCGCACCTTCGGGAACAAGGTCCCCAGCAGGAAACGCCAATGGCGGCGGCGGCGCTCGGCCTCGCCCATCCCCAGGTTGGCCGCGGTAACCGCCTCGGCATAGGGCAGCAGCCGGGAAAAATCCGCCCCGCGGAAATAGTGGGCCAGGCGGGACAGCAGGGCATCCGGGCACGCCTCGATCAATCGCGCCGCGCCAACCCGGCTCTCCAGCAGGGGCAGGAGCACGGCTTCGAGGCCGTTCGGATCGTTTTCCAGGGCGTGCTCGATCCAGGCGCAGTCTGGAAGCGGTTCAGGCAGCGCAGCGGCAGACGTGGCTGATGGGGCGGGATGGTGGCCGGTGGAATCGGGGGCTGCTCCAACCCCGGACCCAGTGGCGTTTCCGCCGGCCGACTCACTCAATCCTGCACCGGATTCCGGCATGGCCGCATCACCCTCCGGCGAGACAGCGGCCGAGGAGATTGGCCCCAGGCTTGGCGCGACAGCGCGCCCTTCGGCAGTTACAGCGGTTGCGGTAAGGCCGGCATGGCGTTCGTCGCCTCGGCCCGCCTCCGCCCTGGACGCCCCGGCTTCCGGCATCGCTTGCCGGGGTTGCCGGGGACCGGCCGGTGCAGCGTTTTCCCCAACTAGCGCCGCGGCCGCTCCCAAGGACGCGGCGGAACCGGCCGGGGTAAAGCGCTGACCTTCCTGCCTCTCCACGGATTTGGCCGTCGGCGCACCGCCAGGTACCGCATCCCGCAGCCTTCGCTCGGCGTGAAGTTCAACCCCGAAAGATTGCCCGTCACCGACCGGATCAGGAGGAACGGCGCCATGCCCCTCTACCGCCTCCCCAGCCGAGGATGTCCTATCCGCGACGGAAACGGCGGCAGGCCGCTCGCTCCCCCCGATGGGGTTTCGCATGGGCCGCGCCATGGAGCGCTCCACAGGCGCAGTACCCGATGCGGCATCGCCTGGCATGGCGGATGCGGACGGCGGGGCCGTCGGCTCCGCCACCCCGCCGCCGTCAGCCGGGCTCACTCTCTCTTCCACTCCGGGCCCGGCAGACAGTCCTTTGCCAACCGGATCAGGAGGAATGGCACCATGCCCCTCTGCCGCTCCCCCAGCCGGGGATGCCCTATCCGCGGCAGAAACGGCGGCAGGCCGCTCGCTCCCCCCGATGGGGTTGCGCATGGGCCGCGCTATGGAGCGCTCCACAGGCGCAGTACCCGATGCGGCATCGCCGGGCATGGCGGATACGGACAGCGGGGCTGTCGGCTCCACCGCTTCGTCGCCACCCGCCGGGCTCACTTTCTCTTTCACTCCGCGTCGATCGACAGCGCCCGCCATGGCGGCAACGGCGCCCACGCTGGGGATGAGCGCCGCCGGGCCGACCCGTGGTCCCGCCGCCACAGACGAGGTTTCATCCCGCTCCTCACCCGGCGCTACGGCGGACCTTTCCGTGGTCCCGTCCGATGGGGGCCGCAACGTTAAGGCGTCCCCCTCGGCGGCAAGCGTGCCCGAGGGCATCGCGGTTTTGCCGTCGGCCGCGGGATGCGGCGAGGTTTGCTCCGCGACATCCGATAACGCCGCTCCTGGCCTCGCCTTACTGTCGCTGCCGCGGCCGGACATTGATGCCGATGCCGAAGTCAGCGGGGACAGGGCAACGGGGGCCGGAGCCTCCTGGCGTAACCCGCCGCCAGTGCGATGCGTCAGCGGGGCACTCCCCAATTCCCCAGGCGCCGCCTCGCCCTCTGGCTGCGATGCGCGCTCCTGCGGCGGAGACCCATGACGTGGTTCCTCCGGCCCACCCGTTGCCGCCGACGGCGGGAACAGGCCGGCCGGGGGTACGGACACAGCACCAGTCCGTGCCGCCGCACCCTGCACGGAGGCGGAAGGCGCCGAGCCTTCCACCTCCCGCACAGTTACGCCCGGCAATACGGGCGCGGCTTCGGACCGCCCCGGCCCGAAAGCAGGGTTCGGATTCGGTTCTTCAACGCCGTTCCGTCGAAGGGCGGCATCCCCCTTCTGAGGACCAGGAGGGGGGATGCGTTGCTGCCCCGGCGAACCGGTCGTCGCGCCGCCTTCCGGCAGCAGCATTGCCGTCCCTGGCGGCGCATGGCCGCCAACCTCTGAGCCAACCTCTGAGCCAACCTCCGAGCTGCCCGTAGCGGCCGGTGGCGCGGATTCCGTCCTTCCTGGCCCATGCGTCATCGCGCCCGCCTGCGTGGGAGTGGGGACCGTACGCGCTTCCGCCTCCTTCGCTCCCCTGCCCAGCGATGCTTTCACCTCCCCGTGCAATACGGGCAGGCGCTCCTCGGCTGCACCGAGAGAATCGTCTCGTCGCGCCCCGGGCGCATCGGTCGCGGCAACGTCCTCCGGCGGCGACTCAGCCACGGGCGGCCAAGGTGCCGGAACCTCCCTCGGACCCCCGAGATTTTCCACTGGAGGCGGCCGCGAGGTTCCCGGTAGCGAGGTTTCCGGTAGCGTGGGCACCACATCACCATGAGCCGTCATCGGCATCGACGCTGAAGCAGCAGGTGCCACCCCCTCCGGCGCACGGACTTCCCTACCCGGCACGGCAGCCGCCGCGTCGGGTCGCCCGGCTCCAGAAGCAGTGCTCCGATCTTGCTGCGGAAGGGTGTCCTCCCCTTCCACGGCGCCCAGAGGGGCGGTCCATTGCCGCCCTGCCCCTCCCGGCAATGCCACGCCTGCCGACGGCGGCTTCACATCCCGTGGTCGGGTGGCGTGCTCATCAGTCCTGGGCAACGCGTGTTGCGCAAACGATGGCGCGCTAGTTCCCGCCGGAGCACTCCTCGGCGCATCGCCATGGGGCGTCGCCCCCCCGTTCCCGGTGGCGGACTCGCCCGGCTTTTCGCCGCCCCCTTGTGCAAAGGGCCTGGACTCATCCGCTGGTGCTTGAAAAGCGGCACCGGCAGCAGCGCGGTCGGCGGCTCCAGACGAAGGGCCGCCGGACGCTCGGTCCGCCCTCCCGGGTTCCGGCATTCCCCGCCCGGCCGCAGTCACCGGAGCGGCGTTGCCGGCGGTTGCTTCCCTTGGACCGGCGCCTGCCCCCCCGGGCACCTTTGCCGTGGGCTGCTGAGCGGCCTGGCCCCCCTCAACATCGCCCGGCATGGCAGCCATGCCGCCCCGCCGCGTCTCCTTGCCTTCCCCTTTTCTCACCAGCCCCTCGGAAGAAGGAGCGTCCCATGCTCGGGGGGCGCCTTGCATGGCGCGCGCGCCACCGAGCATCGGGAGGTCAGGGGCATTCGGGCGCCCCATCGCAGACGGCAAAGTGCCTTCGCCCGGTGAAAGGTCGGGGCGCTGCCCCCCCGCCACCGCAGGCTCACCATGTGCCGCAGCGGCGCCTACCGGCAGGTACCCAGCTCCAGTCGTGGGCAGCACACCATCGCGCCCTTGGCCAAGGCCGGGCAGAGAATCGGGGGGAATCGCGGCGTCGCCGGGAAGCAGCGCTTGATCGCCCCCCAGGCCATCCGTTGTCGCTCCTGGCGGGTTGGCGGTTGCGCCGACCGATCGTGGCGCTTCTTCTAGCGCCATGTCGCCGGAAGCAACGCGCGGCGCCGGGCTTGCGGGGATGACGCCATCGCCCGGCCTGGCCGGTAACGGCGCTCCACGCGTAGTGCTCGTCGCCCCTTGGTTGAACGCCGGTAACGACTCAACGCCAGGCGAAGGGACGGTAACAGGGGGCCGCCCGATTTCGCCGGACAGCACCGATCCTTGACCATCGCGGGCGCCAACGGCGTTCGTCCCGCGCTCCCCCGCTTCCGCCGCCCGAACCGGGGCGCTTGCCATGGCAGCCCCGTGGCCGGATGCTGTAGCTGCACCTCCTGCCGCCAGAAACCGCTGGCGCTGCGCCGCGTCCACGCAGGGAGCCGGCAAGGCATGACCGGACGGAGAGCCGAGGTCGTGTGCTGACGCGGAGCCCGTGCCGCCAGGAGTCTGTACCCGTGAATCGGCGAGCCACGGAGCACCGCCCTCCCCGGCTCCGCCTACGTCCGACTGGGGTGCAGCCGGCCGGAATGGAGATTGGAACGGAGGCAGGATCGGGGCAGCAAGCCCAGCTCCAGCCTCGATCGGCAGCGCGGAATCCTGTCGAGGCCCACTCCCCACCGCGCCCCGTTCCGCCGACGAAGCCATGCGCCCTGCATCCGAGAGGTGGAGTTCCCCCTCATTGCCCACGTCGTGGATCGGCAGAGGCCGCATCGATGCAGAAACGGCGGAATCCCCGGACGCCCCGTCTCGGGCAACGGCAGACGATCCGGTCAGGGGCAGAATCGCCGCGACAGCCAGAGGCATGGCTTGCCCAGAGGCGAGGGGGGCCGCTCCACCGGAAATGGCTGCTTTCGATACGCCAGCGACGCCGCCCCCATCCTCGTCACGGCCCATGCCGAGGGGGCGCCCAGGCCCCTGACCTTCGGGTTGCCCCGCTTCTTGCTCCGCCGCCGTTTCTGGTCCTGGAACTACGGGGACAGCCATCGTCGTGCCTACGACCACTTGCGGGACATCGGTTCCGCCCCGATTCGATGGCGCGAGCGGCGCCCCCAGCGCTTTCGCATCCAGCCGCCCCTGGCCCCCTCCCAAGGCCGCCGGGGCGGAAAACGGCGATGCCTCCGCGCCCTGCGCCTCTACCACTTCTGCCACAGGAGTGCGCTGCTCCTCTCGTACATCGGCGCTCTCGACTACCGGGCCCTGGTCGCCAGGCTGCCCGGCTGGATCAGCTTGATCGTTTCGACGGCTGGCGGCCGGGGCGGCGGCAGTGGCGAGTTGAGCCGCCCCAGACTCCAGTGTTTTCTCCCGCGCAGCAACGGCCCTGGAGGCCGGGCGCTCCAGGGCCTCGCCCTGGCCGTGCTCTCCAGCGGCAATGAAGGAGGCCCCCACTTGAGAACCATCCGGCCGTGCCAGCGGCGCACCATGCCGGCTATCGCCCTCCCACGCCGTTCCGGTGGCCACGGGAAGATCTGCGGCACGGTCCGCAAGGCTCGGTGCGACCTCCCCTGGCCCCTGCGGCGGTGAAGCATCCACCTGTTCCCGTGCCACGACCTCCGCGGCACGGGACGTAGACAGGGCGGCCATCTCCGGCGGGGAAACCGCGCTCTCGCCCGCAGTGACATTCACGACGCCAGGCACCGTGTTGCCGCCGCTGTGCGGCTTGCCCATTTCCTGGGCATGGACAGCGCTACCCACCACCGTCCCCAGCTTCACCACTGGCTCCCGGCTGGAGCCGCTCGTAGCGGCCCGCTGCGGCGATGGCGGCTCTCCCTGAGGCATGGTGCCATCCGGAGACGATGCCCCCACCTCGCGGAACGGTAAGGCCAAGGCCCGAGAAGCGGCGTCCTCACGCCCGTCCCCTGACAGCACGGGCGGTTGCGCCATCGATGCTTTTCCGGCCCCTGCCCCTGCGCCCGCCCGCCGCGCGCCACCGCCTGTGGGGCCGCCGCTCGGCCCTTCCGACCTTCCCACACCGTCCACACCGCTGGACGCCACCGGCACGGCGGCATCCACGGCGGCCACATCATCGATCGCCAGGCGCATCGCCTCGCGCCAGATGCGGAAGCGGGTATCACCGCGCCGCGCCGAGGCCGCTCGCTGGGCGACCCGGTCCCAGTGGCGGGCCGAGCCTTCGGCCCGGTTTCCGGGGTACAGCAGGGCCAGGCATTGCGCCAGTTCCGGGTCCTGTAGCTGGCGGATCATCCGCTCCTGCACCGCAGCGTCCTGCCGCAGCAACTCCAGCAGGCGCCGCCGGTTCGGTCCGGCCTGGCGCAGGAGTGTGGCCGCCAGCGCGAACGGCTCGTCGCCGGGGACATTCCAGGGCAGCATGCCGTTTTGCAGGTAGCTGGCCAGCAGCTCGAACTCGGCGGCATGGCCGGGGATGATCCTGGCCCCGTCTTCGCTCCCTTCCAGGAGGGTCGCGATCCTGTCCCGCAGGCTGCGGCGCAGGGCATCCCCCAGGCGGGTGCACAGCTCATCGGGGGTGAGCCGGTCGGACACTTCACCGAGATCGACCTCCAGGCGGTCGATCGCGCATATCGCGCCGGCGGGAACATCCAGCCCGTCGAACACGCTGTCGATCACGGCCGCCAGGCGGTCGCGGCACAGCCCGGGCCAGTCGCTCCAGGGCGGTTGGTCCACGTCCACGCCCGGCCCCATGCCGGTTTCGAAGCGCAGTTCGTCGATGAAATGCCGGCGCCCCATCCTGCCCCCTAGATCCACCGGCCCCGCTCGCCCGACTTGCGGGCGCAGCGTTGCAGAAACAGGGCCAGCACCCGGGCCGCCTTGTCGGCGTCGCCTTCGCGCTTCTGGGCCAGCCAATCGCCATGCAGGCCCTCGAAGATCGCCATCTGGTCGAAATCGAGCCACAACACGTCGACCTGAAGGTGGGCCGGGCAGCACAGGGCGAAGCTTTCCTCGACCAGCTTGCGGAACTCCGGGTTGTCCAGCCGGGGCGACCAGGCGGGAAACACGGCGCTGATGCGGAAGGCGTAGAACTCCTGCCGATCCGCGGCAACCGCCTGCCCATTTCCAGGATGCCCGGGATACAGCAGCAGGTGCTCGACGAGATGGAAGCCGATGCTGCCATGCACCAGCGCCGCCATCCGTTGGGCAAAGCGGTTGGCGACTCGCGCCGCATCCGCCCGGCTGTCATGGCGGGAAAGCAGGCAGCCCCCTTCCGCCCCTTCCAGGGCGAAGCACAGTTGCACGTCGCCATCGTCGCCGACGATGCGGTAATTGCCCAGATCGCCCCCACCGTTCAACAAGGAACGGCATAGCACGGGCGGCACTGGGGCCTCATCCCCGGAGCCGCCCGGCAGCTCGGCCAACTCCGGCAGGTGGGGCACGGCGTCGCCGCCGCCGAGTGCGCTGGCCGGAATGGCCTCCAGGCCGGCCTCGCGGCAAAAGTCCCGGTCGGCGATGTAGCGCCAGCCCTGCTCCTTCAGCAGGCCCGAGACCCGGGTGCCGCCGTGGGAATCGAGCCCCAGCAACAGGCCGACCTTCTCGGCCAGGGCCGGCACGTTGTCGGGGCCTGCCGGACGGCGGTAGTTGAATGCCCCCATGCGCCGGGCGTTCAGTTCCGGCGCCTGCCGGGCGAAGGCGATCTTGTCGCGGAGCAACGCCGCCTCCAGCGCATCGCCGGCCAGCGCGGCGAAGTTGCGCAGGGATTCCTGGGTGAATTTTTCGCCGTGCAAGGCCAGCAGGACGTCCAGGCTGCGGGAACGGCGCCCGCCGAAATCGTCCAGCTCGGCCAGGGTGGCCGCCAGGGCGGCGTCGACCCCCTGGCGCCCGCCCTTGTACAGGGGTTCGATCCCCGGCAGGTCCCGGTTGCCCAGGACCTGCTGGAAGTAGGTGCGGCCGAGCCCCTCGTCCAGGGAATAGAGGTCCGGCAACCCGGCCAGTCCCTGCATGAAATTGGCCATGACCTGGTCGAAGATCGCCAGGTAGGCCTGCAACTGCCGCGCCTGGGCCTTGCGTTCGGGGGAGGCCGAAGCCGGCACGCCGTAATCGCCCAGGCCGTATACCGGCGGGAAGTGGTGCTGGACCGAGGTATAGGCGTTGGCCTCCACCGGCACACCGGTCGGCAGGGGCGATTCGGGCTCGTAGGGGGGGCAGCCGTGGCGGCGGGTATCCAGGGCGAAGGCCAGCCGGGCCAGGCGATCGCGGAACTCGGCCACCGGAACGTTGCGCATCTTGCCGGCCAAGCGCAGGACCAGGCGCTGATCGTCGTCCCCGGCCGGCAGCCGCAGGCGGGGCATCCGGCGCAGGGCGGCATCGCCGTCTACCGGGCGGTAGGGCTGCCCCTGGTCGTCCACCAGGTCGAGGGCCACCACCCGCCCGACGCCGGCAACGCCGGCCACGGCCCGCACCAGCTCGGAAACGATCGAGGCGCTCCAGGGCCGGAAATCCGGCACGTCGATACGGCCGTGGCGGGTCAAGGGGCCCTCGAACACCAATTCCGGCGGTTCACCCGCCGCCTCGTGGTAGGGGCGCGTCGCCAGGGGGGGCGAAATGATCGCCAGGGCGGCGAGAAACACATCGGCCAGGGTTTCGGCCACCGGCCGTCCGCCGTCAATCTCGATCTCGCCCACCAGGCGGTAGTCCACCTGCTCGACCAAGCCGATCGTGCCCAGGTCTTCTCCCAGGTTGCGGTGTTCCAGGTACAGCGCCGCGGCCTTCTGCATCAGTTCGGCGGCCTCGTCGGCGCCGGCCTCGACGTCGTCCGCCAGCAGGAAGTGGATATCCAGGCGCCCCGGCGGCCCAGGCTGGGTCGACGGCGCCACCCAGACGTTGCGGATTTCGGGCAATTGGTCGGCGAACAGTCGCCGGTAATCCCCGGGGGTCATGGGGCGGCAGGGCAACGCCTCCTCCGGCGGCAACAGGGCATGGCGCGGACCGTCGATGCGCCCGTCGGCGCCGAATAGGTAATCCTCCGTGGCGAACCCCGTGCGGTACACCACGTCGGTGAGGCCGTAGCACAGCTGCTCCAGCATGGTGACGCCGGGGTCGTGGAGGTTGTAGTCGGTCCACACCTCGCCGCACAGGGCCTGCAACTGATCGATGCCGGCCTGGCGCAGGCCGTCGAAGTCGAGCCCCGCCGGATCGGGCCGGCGCCGGGCGATGGAGGGCAGGTCCGCCGGATTCATGGCCACCCCGTCACCCCCCGTTGGCACCGGCAGGAGCGGCACCGGGGGCCGCCCCGGCAGCCCGGATGTCGCTGCCCCGCATGAAGGGATCGAACCAGAGGTCGGTCAGGTAGAACTGGATGGCGACGTGCTCCCCGTAGGCGCAGCGGGTACGCAGCTGCAAGGTGTAGGCATGGGTGTCGCCGACCCAGCGCAGGTCCAGCTGGTCGCACCGGGAGCCGTAGTAGGACTGGTGGGGCGTGACATGGCCCTTGCGGTTGAAGGTGTTCAGGGCAAAGGCGTGGAGCAGGGCGTAGCGCCCGGCGTCCTTGTCGCCCACGCCGGCAATGACTTCGAAGGCCCGGCAGCCGTCCAGGGGGCCGGCGATGTCGTGCCACTGCCCATCGGCCTTGACCGACGCCCCCTGGCTGCCGATCCGACCCTTGGCCGCCACCACTCCGTCCACGTCGAGTTCGTGGGCCGGGTCAGCCTTGTTGATCCCGACCCGGGTCGCCTCCTGGTCTCCCACCGTCTCGGAGGACAGGGTCAGCACGGGCTTTTCGCTCTCGCTGCCGAAGAAGAGGCGCCGGCTTCCCTGGCTCAGGCGCATGAACCAGGACGGCCGCCGTACCGCGATGTTCTCGAAGAAGCTGATCAGCTTGCCGGTCTTGCCCAGCTGGGCGACCCGGAAGCCGTCCTCGTCGCTGCGGTCGAAACCGTCGTCCACCACGTTCAGCGCCGAATCGATCAGATCGGCGAACGACTCGGCGGAAGGCTGAGCACCTTCGCTGAAGGCGTGCTTGAGGGACGTTCTATTCTTTTTCGCCATGATGCTTCCTGGATACGATGAAGGTCGCGCCGACCTGCAACTGCGAGATTCCCGATTTCCACGGCCCGGGCCCGTCGGCCGCATCCCGCTCCACGTCCACCAGGTGGTGGCGGAAGGGCAGGACGATGCTCCAGGGGTACAGGGGGCCGGTGTTCATCGGCCCGTGTTTGGCCTCCCGGGCGGTGTCGTGCAAGGAAAAGCGCTCCTGGCCGTCCTCGACCACCCGGAGCAGCGACAGCCCCCAGACGGAATCCACGTAGGGCAACCCCTGCAGGTAGCCCTGTAGCTCCTGGCAGCGCAGCGACCAGCCGAAACTGGCGCTGTTGCCCGCCACACCGCCGGGGGCAATGAACTCGCCGATGTCCCGGTTGAACTGCTTGATCAGCAGGCCCTGCGCCCCGCCGTTGCGGAAGCGCACCGCGCAGCGGACCTGCACCCGCTCGATCACCGGGTTGCGCACGTCGATCTGCACGAAGGGGGATGCCAGCGGCGCCAGGTAGTCCTTGATGTCCTGGAGCACCAGCACGTTTTCCTTGAGGTGGTCGCTGCTGTCGCTGCCTTCGGGACAACGGGGAATGACCGCCACCAGCACGTGCCCAGGCCGGTGCCACTGGGCCGGGTCCACCGAAAAACACGTGTTGATGAAGCACTTGACCTTGTGCAGGTGGGGAAACTGCTGCAACACCAGGCGCTCGTAGTCCCACGCAGTGACGGCGCGCTGCCGGTGTTTGAGCCGCTCGCCGGCGCGGATCGCCATGGCGGCGCGCTCCTCCTGCGGCAGGCCGCCGAACGAGGCTTCGGGCTGGAGAATGGCGGCCACGCCGGGAATGGTGACCTTGGCCGCCTGAATGCTGCCGGCGGGCAAGGGGCCCGGCGCAGCGGCCCCGGAGCCCTGCACCCGCGCCACCCGGACGCCATTGACATGAACAGCGTGCAGGCTGCACAGGCTGGCCACCGGGCCGTCAGCCCCCAGGCGCAGCCAAAACAGGCCGTCATCCATGACGGTATTGCCCTTGTCCATGTCCCGGGGAAGGTCAAGCTTGACGGTGCCGGAGGTCAGGAACCCCCGGGTCGAGTCGGACAGGACGCGGAAGCCTTCCAGGGGAATCCAGCGGTTACGTTGCAGGTGGTACCAACGGAAGCTGGGACGCGGCGCGTCGATGTTCATGTCCGAATCGGGCCGCAGGTGGAAGTGCAGGCTCAACGGGCCGCCCAGTTCGGCGGCGGCCAGGCCGATGAACAAGGAGGCATCGTGGGACGCCACGGGGAGCAGCCGCGTCTCGCCCCGAGCGTCGAGCTTCAGGGTGTCGACGCCGAACGGATGGAGGTGGTGAAGCAGGTCCCGGGACGCCGCGACACCGCCCTGGCGGAGCGAAATGCTGGCCTGGGCGGTGTAATCCAGGGAAATGGCGCTGACGAGCGGGGTGTACGGCGGCTCGGGCATCTCGGCCGCCGCCCAGCGCCCCAGCAGCCGGCGCAAGGGCCCCAGGGCCTCGCGCTGGGCATTGCGGGTGAACGCCTGGGCCAGCAGCAAGGGATAGCTGGCGTGGCCGAAGGCCTGGGCCGGCGCCGCCAGCGTCAGCTTAAGGAAGCCGCCCCGGGCGTGGGGGCCGTATTCCCCGCCCTCCTCGCTGGGATGGAGGTAGGGCAGGACCCGGGCGCAGTCGTACCGGGCTGCGCCGTGCGCATCGACCTGGCCCCATAGCGGGATTTCGATGCGCTCCCCGGGCTTGGCCGGTTGCCAGCCGTGCTCGTCCAGGGACGAGAGGGTGGCCCGGAACGACGCGGCTTCGATCCCCGCGCCATATCCCCGGTAGTGGCGAGCCAGCCCCTCGGGAGGCAGGTCGTCCCATTTGATGCGCAGGCCCAGGCGGGTCAGGTTCTTGGCGAAGGCTTCCCGGCTGCCGACGATCAGGTGGGAACCAACCTTGGGCAGGGGGCCGAAGGGGACGAACGGGCTGGTGGCGTTGAGAGCCCCGTGGTTGTTGTACAGGGTGAGCTTGCGGCTGCCGGAGACGTCCACGGTGATCAGCGCCTCGAAAACCGTCAGGCCGGCCAGGAACTCGTAGGGGAACAGGTAGGCGTCCGGCTCGATGGTGAAGCTCAGCACCGGGCAATCGGCGGCGAAGTTCTCTCCATGCACCTCCTGCCGGTAATCCACGACCGGGGGAAAGGTTTCCGGCAGCTTGAAGGCAATCTCCAGGCAGTCGGGCGGAATTTCGCCCGAGACGATGCTGCTGCTCGGGATGAATTCGGGGACTTCCGCCCAGCCCTCCGGCACGGTCACGCGTACCCGGAACATCTTGGCGAAGGCCCGGAAGAACGCCCCTTCCGGCGACATCCCCGGCGCCAGCTCGCAGATTTTCTTTACCAGGGCATCCAGGTTGTAGCGGCCCGCCTGGAAATACAGCGCGATACGCACGTCCCGGCTGCCGTCCTCCAGGCGCAGCACCGGGCTCGACACGGCAAAGCCGAGGCGGGCGGGCTGCCCGGCCGTCCCGCCGCCCAGGCGCCGGGCGGCGCCGAAGAGGGAGAAATAGCGTTTGCCGGGCGTTACCGGGATGGTGCTGGTGGTCGCGGCCGTGGCGAACCCCAGGTCCCGCTCCGGCGAGCGGTTGGGATCCCGGTCGAAGAACAGGGTATGCAGGGCGGCGACCCGGACGTTGCACACGCGCAACTCGTCCTCGGCGGCATACAGAGTCTCGCTGCCATCCCCGGCACGAGCCACGAACATGGCCCCCTTGGCCACCATCACATCCTGGGCCACCCCGTCCGGTGCCAGCACCAGATCCGCCCGGTCCGGGACCATGGGCCGGGGGGCGAACCCCAGCACCCGTTCATAGTAGAAATCCTGGTAGCGCTGGCTGAAATCGTCGATGCCGCCCTTGGCCTTGAGGAAAAGATTGGCGAAGGCCAGGTAGAGGCCCGCCGCAGGATCATGGGCACCGCTGCGCAGGGACTCGGGAAAGGCCGTCTCCACCGCCTTGCGGACCACCGCCAGAGCACTGGTGAAGGTCAGGAAATTTTCGCGGAGAAAGTGGGCGACCTCATCCGGCCGGGCGTCGCGGGCAGGCACCGTGCCCCCGCCGTGGCACCAATCGGCGCCAAGGCGCTGCCGCAGCAAGACGGTTCGGTCCCGGTCGTGACGCGCCATGAACGTGGTCAAGCCATCCAGCGCGGGGGCCAGGGCCGTCTTGCGCAATCCGTCGAGCAACTGGTGCAGCCGTCCGGCCTCGGCGCCGCCGTTCTGGCCGCACCAGAGCCACCAGTCCCGGATGCGGACCGCGATCCGGTAGGCCGGCACGTCCTGGGGCAGGGGGCAAGGCGCCGCCCCCAGCAGCAGAGCCTGGATGCGATCGACGAACCCGTGGAGAGAACCGCGCAGGGCCGCCAGCTTCCGGGCCTCGACCAGGATGCCGCCCAGCAGGGCGCTTTCGTCACCCAGGAACAGGGGTTGCCAGTCACCCTCCGCACCGGCCGGCCCGACGTAGCGCAGTTGCTGGGCGATGCGCTGCCCCAGGAACAGAAGCTCGGGCAAGCCCATCTCGTCGGGACGGAAATAGCCCGGCTGCAGGGCCGGTAGTCCCCGGTCCTGCTGGCTGGTTCCGTCGCGGATGGTCATCCCCATGCCATGCTGACAGCCGGTGGCTAACGCACCAGGCTGGTCCCCTCCAGGAAGTAGAAGGGATAGACCATGTTGCTGCGGGTGTTGGTGCCCCTCACCGTGTAGACCAGGTCCAGGTGCAAGATTCCTTCGGCGGCGCGGCTTTCGTCCACCTCGACGCTTTCCAGGTCGATGCGGGGTTCGCAGAACAGCACGGCGCGGCGCACGGCATCCTGGATGGCGGTGACGGCGCTGGCGTCGATGACGGTGAACACCATGGCGCGCAGTTCGCAGCCGTAGGTGGGCTGCATGACCCGCTCACCCTGGGCCGTGGCGAACAGGATGGCCAGGCTTTCGCGGATGTCGTCCTCGCCCGAGGTCATGGCCGCCCGCCGGCCGCCATGGTCGAACGACGGCGGGAAGCGCCAGCCGGTACCGAGGAAAGGAGCGTCGGAGGCCACGCCCTAGCCTCCGATCATGACGGTGAAGCAGCCAAGCACGATCTTGCCGCCGTGGGCCGTGGTATCGCCCAGGCGGGCGGCTGGGCGGTTGTTGATGAGCACGGTGGATGACCCCATGGCGATGGTGTCGGGCGGGCCGACGCACACGCAGTTGTCCCCGACGACGGCGGCCGGCAGCTTGCCGATCAGGACCGTGGGGACCCCGGGGCCGATGATCGGCCCGCCCACATGGGGGATGGGCGGCAGGCCGGGCGTCTGCATGGGGCAGGTGTGCATGTCGGTAAGGCGGGCGGCGGGGGGCATGGCTGGCGTCCTCAGTTGATCATGACCATGGCACCCTTGACCGTGGTCTGGCCCGAGGCGGACAGCTCGGCGGTGGCGTTGCCCTTGGCGGTGAAGCCGACCTTGGCCGTATGGCTGATGTTCAGGCCGGAGACGGTGGCGTCCTGGGTGGCGGAAATTTCGACGTTGTTCAGGGCAGACAGGGAAATCTTGCCCTTGGCCGACAGGGTGATGTCCTTGGGACTGTCCATGGCAATGCCCGAGGTGCCCAGCTTGGCGGTGTTGCCGTTCTGGTCCTTGAGCAGGATGGACTTGTCGTCGTCGCTGATGACGATGGTGTTGTTGCCGGGCGTGACCAGGGTGATGATCTTTTTCTCATCGTCGTATTCCAGGGTCAATCCGCTGCGGGTGGTGATCGCCTTGGTGTTGTTGGCATCGGCGAAGTCGTAGCGCGGCTTGCGCGAGCTGCTGTAGAGGCTACCCAGGATCACCGGCGCCGAGGGGTCGTTGTTGAAGTAGCCGAGCACCACCTCGTCGCCGATCTCGGGCAGGAAGAAGGCGCCCTGGCCGCTGGTGGCGTGGAACTGCATCAGCCGGGCCCACACCCCGTCGGTGCTCGCCTGCATGACGGGCACCGACACCTGGACCTTGAACTGTCCCTCCGGGTCGCTGGCGAGTTTCTTGACCACCCCGACGTGCAGCCCTTCGATGCCCGGCACCAGGCCCGACGCCCCGGGCGCCGCCAGGTCGCCGCGCTCGGCGTACCAGGTGGGGGACATGCCGAATTCGACCCGGGTCAGCCAGTTGCCCTCGCGCAACTCCTGGGTGACGGAGCTGACGTAGACGTTGCCGTTGAAGCGTTTGCCCACGCCCTCGAGCTGGATGATGCCCCCCGGCTTGGCCTTGGCCGAGCCTTGGAAGGCCATCGAACCGCGCAGGCGGGACAGCCCGGACTTGAGCTGCTGCCCCTTGGCCCAGGCTTCGAGGGCGCCGCTTTCGAGAGTGGCGGGGGTCTGCAGACCGAAGGGCTCGCTGCCGAGCACCTTGGCCAGGGTGGCGGAATCCAGGTCGCCCTGTTCGTTGAGCCCTTCGGGGCTGGCCTCGGCGACGATAACGGCCTGGTTCTTGATGTCCCAGGCGGTCGCCTTGACCTTGGCGAACTGGTCCCGGGCCTCCAGGCTGGCCTGGAATTCCATCAGGTCGTAGCCGTAGGTGACCTTGAGGTCGGCGGAGGCCGACGTGTCGGGCGCCTTGAACCCGACAGTGCCGTCGCTCACCGTCACCACGAAGCCGTTGGCTTCGGCCCGGGCGACCAGGAAATCCCAGTCCGAGCAGTAGTACTGGACCAGTTCCTTCCACTGGGTGCTGGTAGAGGACACGTCCGCCGTCAGGCCGGCGGCGTTGCCGATCAGCGTGGAGGCGATGTCGCTGTCCTTCTGGTCCACGTAGTTGGCGTTCTTGCGCCCGACCGTCATGGCCACGGCCTTGTCGCGGCACTCCACGGTCAACGTGGCCAGATTGCCCTCGCCGATGCCCAGGCGCTGGCCGACGACGATGCCGGAAAACAGGACCGTGGCCTCCTGGCCGTACCCCGCGCTGATGGATATCTCGCCCCCGGGCTTGAAACTGTCGCCCTCGCTGGCGGGAAACGTCCCCGTGGGCATGTCGCCGTCGCGGATGACGATCTCCGCCTGGGCGATGCGGTTGACGGCCTTGAATACCCGGACGGACATCACTTCCAGGTCGTCGGCGATGTTTTTTCCGGCGGCACTGATCTCGAGCTTGAGCGGGCCGTCGCTGTTGAGGGCGGGCGAAACGGTCATGGCTTAGCGCAGGGGAGGAAAAAGCAGCTTGCGGCCGGGTGCGATGGCGCGGAAGTTGGTGATGCCGTTGTAGCGCGCCACCGCGGCGTAGTAGCTGCTGTCGTCGTAGATCCGGTGGCACAGCAGGGGCAGGCTGTCGCCGGCCTTGAACTCGACCACGTGGGTCAGGTCCGGCGACGAGCGCTTGCTCTGTAGCGACTCTTCCTTGGAGCTCATGCTGCCGACGAACGACAACCCGAGCTTGGCACGTAGGGGTTCGCCGGATGGCTTGAACAGGGTGTAGTCGATGGTCATCGACGTCAGCCGGCCGTAGAAGAGGAAGCCGCCCCACAGCACCCGCACCACGTTCGGTTCGTGCTTGCCGCCGTCGTAGTCGTAGGCCACCTTCTTCAGGAACTTGATCCGTTTCAGCACGCTGCCGTCGGGCGTCACCGGCTCCACCGCGCCGGTGGCGTCGATCAGCAGGTCGAACGACAGGGTGTCGCCGCCCGCCGTGTTGAACTTAACGTCCTGGCTGGCCTTGCCGAGGGCCGTGGTCCGGTTGTAGGTGATGTTCAGGTTGTGCTTGTAGGACGAGGGATTGAGCATGGTCTCGAAATTCAGGTCCTTCGAGACCGTGGCCCGGCCGTTGCGGAGCGTGCAGGCGGCGATGGAGAGGCGCACCTTGGACATGGTCAGCGCTCCCGCTTCTCGCGGCGCAGCTCGGCAAGCAGGCGCCGGCACTCGTCAAGCAGGCGGCCCAGCTCATGCTCGGCGGCTTGCTTCGCCTCTTCCGGCATGCCGCGGTTTTCCGGCCCGGCGGAATGGACGACCTGGGTCTTCACCACCATCTGCTTGATCTCGATGCTCATCAGTGGCTGCCGTCGCGCACGAAGCCGTTGAAGGCGAACTCGATCTTCTCGATCGCCAGTTCGTTCTTCTGGGAATTGAATTCCGTGGCCTGCCACTTGACCGGGTAGGCGCCCTGGAACGACCAGCTGCGCAGCGGATTGCCCTCGGCGTCGAGCAGCAACACCTGCAGCAGGCGGGTCTCGATGGGCTTGGCCAGCCCGCCTTCCAGGATTTCCTTGCACCACGTCACCAGGGGGGACGAGGCGGCCGCCATGCCGCGCGACACGACCAGGTTCTGGTGCTTGACGCCCTTGGGCAGGCGATGGACGAAGGTGTTCTCGCCGCCCTCGTTGTACGTCTCCAGATCCATCTCGGCGACGATGCCGGACACGTCCTGGAAGGAAACGTCGGTATCGCTCCCCGGCGCCCCGGTCTTCACCTTGAAATAAAACGCCGCGGGCAGCACGTCTTCAGCCATCGCATTCCACTCCCGATCGGCGGGGGGAGCTCACTCCCCCCGCCCTGATCACACGGATCACTTGTTGGCGATGGTCAGGCCTTCATGGACGATCTCGATGGTCTCGACCGCCACTTCGTTGCCTTCCGCCTTGAGGTCGGTACCGGTGATCTTGGTCGGCCAGGCGTTCTGCAGGGTCCACACCATGGTCGGGTCGCCGTTCTCGTCGAGCAGGCTGATGGTGACCGGCACCCGCTTGATGGTGTTCATCTTGATCTGATCGAACCAGTCCCAGAACTTGTTATCGCTCTTGAAGATGCCCTTCTTCATGGTGACGTTGCCGTACTTCTTGAGGCCGGGCATCTTGATCGGGGCGAACACCTTGCTGTCGCCGTGGCGGTACTTGATCTCCTCCGACTGGACGTCGAGCCCTGAGACTTCCTGGAACGACATCACGTTGGAATCCCACTTCACCTGGAAGTAGAACTTGGGCAAGGGCCAGTTGGTGTCTTGCTTTTCACCTGCCATGATCGGGTCCTCCTATCTATGTTTGCAGTCCGACGCCGCGTCAGGACTTCTGCATTTGCTGTTGGAACGTGATTTCGATGAATTCGGCCGGGCGGCTGATGGCCACCAGGACGGTGACGCGCAGGATGCCCTCGAGGATGTCCTCGGGCGTCATGGTCTCCCCCAGGCCGACGAACACCGAGAAGGCGTCCCCGGGCACCGCGCCGGCCAGGCCGCCACGCTTCCAAATGCCGGTCAGGAAGTTGCCGATCATGCTCTTGATGGTCACCCAGGTATTGGCGGTGTTCGGCTCGAACACGTAGGCCTTGGTGGCCAGGCGGATCGACTCCTCAAGCATGATCATGGTCCGGCGCACGTTGAGGTAGCGCCAATCCAGACTATTGCCGTCGAGGGTACGGGCGCCCCAGACCAGGACGCCTTCGCCGATGAACGAGCGGATGGCATTGATCGACTTGCCCTGGGGGGTGACGTTGAGGTCTTCCTGCTCTTCGTGGGAAATGCTCACCGTGGGCGACACCACCGAGGTCAGGCTGACGTTGGCCGGCGCCTTCCACACGCCCCGGGTGTCGTCGACCATGGCATACACCCCGGCCATGGCGGCGCTGGGCGGCAGCAGGTTCAGGGTGACCGCCATCTGCTCCAGCAGGCGGCTGTAGCCCGGGCTCATGGAGATCAGCGACTGGTTGAGCATCGCCTTGATGGTCGGCACGTTGTCCGCGGGCACGGTGGTGTCGGCGGACCAGTCCTTGACGACCTTGGCGACCTCGTTCTTCTGCTCAAGCTGACGGGGCTTCAGGCTCGCCTCGTCCACGCCGGTGATCCCGAGCTCGTCCTCCAGCAGGCCCACCAGGGCGGTCTTGCCGTCGGCGCTCAGGGAATCGAAATTGAGGGAGCGCTCGCTGGTCACGCTGGTGTTGAGCCAGGGATAGTAGGCGGTGCCGTAGCTGAGGAAGTTGATGCCCACCCGGTCCCGGAAGACCTGCACCGGATCGGACGGCGGGTCCTGGCGGCTGCGGAAGCCGTCATAGACGTCCAGAACGGCGATGCGGTTCTTCATGGTCAGGCCGCAATGCTTGAGGGCCGCGCCCTGGACCACGGCGCAGTCGTCCAGACTCAGCTTGACCGCCTCCGGGATCACCACCATGGTCGGCTCCTGCTCCTTGATGAGCAGGTCGATGCCGGCGGAGAAACGGCCCGGATCGAAGGCGTCGCTGTAGGAGCCCACGGACACGATATAGCAGGGTCCGCCGCCGTTCTGGAAGAACAGGCGCATGCTGTAGTACAGCAGGTAGGGGGTCGAGGCCTGGCTCAGGTAGTAGGTCTTGCCGGCGATGGTCAGGGACGACGCGGCGCCCTGGGGCGCCTCGGTGCCCAGGTTGAACTGAACGTCGGGCCCCACGCCGAAGTAGTTCTCGAACTCCGCCATCGACGTGATGCGCCACGGCTTGTTGGCCAGGGACATGCCCTTGTTGTCGGCCTTTTGCGTATGCCCGATGAACGCCGGGACGGCCGTGGCCACCTCGACGACCGAATTGGGAAACGCGTTCTTCTCCACGATGTAAACACCGGGTGTCTTCATTTGCCCCATGACTACTCCTTACGGTTGGACGGCTGATCAAGTTCGCCGGAGCAAGGCACCCGGCGCAGTGCTCCACTACAGATTGACGAATATCGGCGATACCCATCCCTCGCCGGGCAGCGCCGCGTCCCGGGAAAGATCCCCTGCCGCCGGCAAGGGCAGGTTCCGAACCACCACGTGGCCGTTGAAGCGTTCCCGGAGCGAATAACGCTCGCCCGACTCCCGCAGCAACGGCAGGGCGCTCCGCGAGCAATACAGGCTGGCGGGACGCTGGTTGGGCAAGATCACCTCGCCCTGGTAATCGAATGCCTCTTCCCCGCTGGCCGCGGCCACGTAGAAATCCGCCCCGTTCACGCCCTTGCCGCTGACGTAGTAGCGCCAGGTGGTGCGGCGGGCACGGAAAGGCACGGCGTAGGAGACCCCGGCCGGCCATTCGCCCCCGGTCACGATCCGGACCATGAACAGCGGCGGCGCCTGCCAGTACAGCAATTCCTGCGGTACGTCGGACGCCTCCGCCATGTCGGCCTCCGCCGCGTGGTCGCCCTGGCTGAGCCGCCCTTCCCCGGCGTGGCGGCTGTCGAAATAGAGGTAGCGCTCTTCACCGTTGAAACGGATGTCGGTGTAGCGCAGGAAATCTCCGTCTCGGGAATAGGCCCAGAAGTCGAACTCGCCCCGGTCGGGCAGGGCGTCCTCGCTGACGGCCTCGTAGAACACCGACACGCCCCCCTCCCCGGTGCGCAGCAGCAGGCCACTGCGGGTCAGGGCGCTCCGGCAAGCGCGCGTCGGGACGAAATAGACATCCGGGCACACCCCACCGGCGTGGTGCTCATGGGTCGCCACCAGGGAAAAAAGGGACCGCACCCTAGCCATGGCGCGTCCTCAGCCCGGTTTCGACACCCAGGGCAGCCGGTTCCAGCGAGCGCACGTCCTGGGAATCGAAGGTGATCATGCGGACCCGATAGAGCACCGAAGGCAGGTACTTACCGCTCAGGACCCCCCACAGGTTGGCCATGTCCTGGCGGTTGAGGTTTTCGATGTCGAGGATGAGCTTGTCGATCCGGCCGTCCAACCCCGGGCTGGTCTGGTGGTCGAAGATCGGGTTCTTCTGGAAAAACTGAATGGCGGCGGAAATCATCTTGAGCGCCTCGGGGTAGTTTCCACCGCCGAAATTGGCCGCAACCATGACATAGAGGTTGAGGTGAACGGGAAGGTGGCGGCGCATCACCACCTCGGCCCCGGGCCGGCCTCCCCCGATGCTGGCAGGGGAAGAATCCTTCTCGATGCAGGTCAGGAAAAGCACCAGCTTGTTGGCGATGCTGGGCGAAACGGTGCCGTCCTGTTCGAGCAGGCTGGAGACCACCACGAGGTCCTCGGATATGCCCGCCCCGCGGGAGAGGGATTCATTCAGCCGTTCGGCCAGATGAAACAGCGCAGCATGGATCACACCGCCCCTCCACAAAAACAAAAATAATAAGACAAATTTAAAATTTTTATGACAAAACACAAACCATTCAAAGCAAAAATCCGTGTGGCAGCTCAAGCCTCAACAGCAGGAGAACCTATATATCACAGGGGGTAAACGCACGGGAAACTATCGACTGACTTCATGCTCACCACCCCCAAAACAAGACTTTCGTCATAAATAAAATTAAAACAAAAATAATAAATACATGACGAAAGGATTGATGTATTTGCCGTACCAGTCAAGCCTTCCGAAATATCATTGACTTCTAATTTAGAAAAATCTAAATTAGAAAAATGCAATACACGGATACCGGCTCTTCGCCACTCCCCGATGCCGACCAGGCCGCGGCGCTGCTGCGCGACTTGCGGCCCAACGCGGAGCTGGCGGCGCGCCTGCTCAAGGCCATGGCCCACGAGGAGCGGCTGCTGATCCTGTGCCGCCTGCTCGCCGGCGAATGTTCGGCGGGGGAACTGGCCCGAGCCTCGGCCCTCAGCCAATCGGCCTTCTCCCAGCACCTGACGGTGCTGCGCGGCGAAGGGCTGGTGAAGAGCCGCCGCCAGGCCCAGGCCGTCTTCTATTCCCTGGCCCGTCCCGACGTGGCCGACATCCTCTACGTGCTCAAGCGCTCCTGCGGCGCCTGAGGCTCTTTCCCCTGAAGCTCTTTCCCTCTTCCTTCCTTCACACCAGGAGCCCCCATGTCGATCCAGTCCCACAAGTCCCTCACCCAGGACGTGTCCGCCCAGCTCGCCAAGCTGCGCCAGAGCCAATCCGAAGTGATGGCCGGCTTTTCCCAACTGGCCCAGGCCGCCATCAAGGACGGCGCCCTGGAGAAGAAGACCAAGGAATTCGTTGCCCTAGGCATCGCCGTGGCCAGCCGCTGCGACGACTGCATCGGTTTCCACGTCCAGACCCTGGTCAAGCTCGGCGCCACCCGGGCCGAAGTGGAGGAAGTGCTGGGCACCGCCGTGTACATGGGCGGCGGCCCGTCCCTGATGTACGCCGCCCACGCCCTCAAGGCCTACGAAGAATTCGCCGTCTGAGCGTTCTGTACTCGCTTTCGCATTAACGCTCCTCTCCGCACCGATGCCCCAACTGGCGCGGGACGGGGCAGCCCCAAGCCATCCACGCCGTCCCATGCCCATCCAGCCCTCCCGATGCCCCGCCGCCCGCCGCCTTGCCCTGCTGGCGGCGTTCCTGATCGCTCCGCTGGCCTCGCCGGCTCGGGCGGGCGAAGCAACTCCGCCCCCCCTGGCCGCCATCACCGTGGGCAGCCGGATGGACGCAGCCGCCTATCAGGCCGAGGCCCGGGTCGAAGCAGTGCGCCAGGCGGCCCTGGCGGTGCCGGTGGCCGGCGCCGTGACCGAGCTCAAGGTGCAGGCCGGCGACCGGGTGGCCGCCGGGCAGATGCTGTTGCAGGTCGAGGGTAAGGCTGCCGCCGACCAGGCCGCCGCCGCCCACGCCCAGATCGCCGCCGCCGAGGCCCAGCGGGTCCAGGCCCGTCAGGAATACGCCCGGGCCCAGGCCCTGGCGGCCCAGAGGTTCCTCTCCGCCGCCGCCCTGGACCAGGCCGAAGCCAAGTTCCGCAGCGCCGAGGCCCAGGCCCGGGCCCAGATCGCCTCGGCAGGCGCCGCCGCCGCCCAGGCCGGGCTGTACCGCCTCACCGCGCCGTTTGCCGGCTGGGTATCGCAGGTGGATACGGAGCGGGGCGACGTGGCGGTGCCGGGCAAGCCCCTGCTCACGGTCTACGATCCCTCCGCCCTGCGCGTCACCGCCACGGTGCCGGCCACGGTGGCCGAGCGGGTGCGGCGCGACGTCCTGCCCGAGATCGCCATTGCCCCGGACGGTGCCGCCCCGCTGCGCCTGACCCCGAGCAAGGTCACCTGGCTGCCCAGCACCGACCCCCTGGCCCAGACCCGCACCGTGCGCCTCGACCTGCCCGCCGGCGCCGAGGTGCAGCGACTGCCCCCCGGCACCTTCGCCCGGGTGGCCTTTCCCCTGGCCGCCGGCAAGGCCGAGGCCGCCCCCCTCACGGTGCCGGGCAAGGCCCTGGTGCAGCGCGGCGAGCTGACCGCCGTGTATGTGCTCGACACGGCCCAGCGCCCCCGGCTGCGTTATGTGCGCCCCGGCGTGGCCCTGGCCGACGGCAGCGTGCCGATCCTGGCCGGCCTCAAGACTGGCGAGCGGGTCGCCCTCGATCCCGAAGCCGCCACCCGCCAGGCCCCGGCCGGGACGCCGCGATGAGCGCGGCGCACGACGTCGACCGCCTGGGCCTGGCCGGGCGGCTGGCCGCCTACTTCCAGAATGCCCGCATCACCCCGCTGATCGCCCTGACCGCGCTGCTGCTCGGCCTGTTCGCCGTGCTGGTGACGCCCCGGGAGGAAGAGCCCCAGATCAACGTCACCATGGCCAACGTGCTGGTGCCCTTCCCCGGCGCCAGCGCCGCCGACGTGGAGGCCCAGGTGGCCCAGCCGGCGGAGCAGGTGCTCGGCCAGATGGCCGGCATCGACCACCTCTACGCCGTCTCCCGCCCCGGGCTGGCGGTGCTCACCGTGCAGTTCCAGGTGGGGGTGCCGCGCACCGAGGCCCTGGTGCGCCTCTACGACACCATCCACTCCCACGGCGACTGGCTGCCCGCCAACCTGGGCACCCTGCCGCCCCTGATCAAGCCCAAGGGCATTGACGACGTGCCCATCGTCACCCTCACCCTGTTCGCCCGGGATAGCCAAGGCAGCACGGCCTCGCCCCTGGTGCTGGAGCAGGTGGCCCACAGCCTGGAAGCGGAATTGAAACGGGTGCCCGGCACCCGGGAAGTGACCACCTACGGCGGCCCGCGCCGCACCATCGGCATCGAACTCGACCCCCAGCGTCTGACCGCCCAGGGGCTCACCGTGGCCGACCTGCGCCAGGCTCTGGCCGGGGCCAACGCCAACCTGCCCGCCGGCGACCTGCTGGTGCCCACCGACCGGGGCGCCCAACGCCTGGCCGTCGAGGTGGGTCCCTATCTCGACAGTGCCGCCGCCGTGGGCGAGGTGGTGGTGGGCGTCCATGGCGGCAAGCCGGTGTTCCTGCGCGACGTGGCCGCCCTCAGCGACGGCCCGGCTCCGGCGACCCGCTACGTCTGGCACGGCACCGGGCCGGCGGCGGCCCAGGGCGAAGCCGCTGCCGCCGGCACCGACAAGGCCATCCCTCCCGGCGCCGACCACCCCGCCATCACCCTGGCCATCACCAAGAAGCCCGGCGAGAACGCGGTGCAGGTAGCCGATGCCCTGCTCAAGCGTGTCGATGCCCTGCACAACACCCTGCTGCCCGAGGGCGTGGAGGTGGCGATCACGCGCAACTACGGCGAGACGGCCAACGACAAGGCGCAGAAGCTGATCCACAAACTGCTCTTCGCCACCGCCTCGGTGGTGGCCCTGGTGGCCCTGGCCCTGGGCCGGCGCGAGGCGGGCATCGTCGGCCTGGCGGTGATCCTCACCCTGATGGCCACCCTGTTCGCCTCCTGGGCCTGGGGCTTCACCCTCAACCGGGTGTCCCTGTTCGCCCTGATCTTTTCCATCGGCATCCTGGTGGACGACGCCATCGTGGTGGTGGAAAACATCCACCGCCACCGCCTGCTCGACCCGGAAGCGCCGCTCCTGGCCCTCATCCCCCAGGCGGTGGACGAGGTGGGTGGGCCCACCATCCTGGCCACCCTGACGGTGATCGCCGCGCTCTTGCCGATGGCCTTCGTCACCGGCCTGATGGGCCCCTACATGAGCCCGATCCCGATCAACGCCTCCATGGGCATGGTGATCTCCCTGGCGGTGGCCTTCGTCGTCACCCCCTGGCTGGCGGCGCGCTGGCTGCCCAGGCAGGCGCCCCATCACGACGGCCTGGCGGCCAAGCTGCAGCCCCTGGCCGCCAAGGTCTTCGCCCCCTTCCTCGACGACGCCCGGGGGCCGCGCCAGCGCCGCCGCCTGGGGCTGGCGGTGGCCGGGCTGATCGCCCTTTCCCTGGCCCTGCCGGCGGTGCAATGGGTGGTGTTGAAGATGCTGCCCTTCGACAACAAGTCCGAGTTCCAGGTGGTGGTGGACCTGCCCAACGGCACGCCCCTGGAAACCACCGCCGCGGCCCTTAGCGAGATGACCGCCTACCTGGCCACGGTGCCCGAGGTGGCCGACTACCAGGCCTACGCTGGCACCAGCGCGCCGATCAACTTCAACGGCCTGGTGCGCCAGTACTACCTGCGCGACGGCGGCGAGGTGGGCGACATCCAGGTCAACCTGGCCGACAAGCACCACCGCAGCGCCCAGAGCCACGCCATCGCCCAGCGGGTGCGCCCGGCCCTGGCCGCCATCGGCGCCAGCTACGGCGCCCGGGTCAAAGTGGTGGAAGTGCCGCCGGGCCCGCCGGTGCTCTCGCCCATCGTCGCCGAGATCACCGGGCCGAGCGAGGCCGGACGTAACCAAGTGGCCGAAGCGGTGCGCCGGGTGTTCCAGCAGACGAGCGGGGTGGTGGACGTGGACGGCACCCACAACGCCCCGGCGCCCAAGACCCTGCTGGTGGTGGACAAGGACAAGGCGGCCCGGGCCGGGGTCAGCCAGCAGGCCATCGTCGCCACCCTGGCGGCGGGCCTGGCCGGCGAGGACGTGACCTACCTGCGCGATGGCGCCAAGTACCCGGTGCCCCTGCAAGTGCGCCTGCCCGATTCATCCCGGGGCAACGACCAGGACCTGCTCGCCCTCACCGTGCGCGGCGCCGGCGGCGCCCTGGTGCCGATCCGCGAACTGGTCAGCCCCCGCCCCGCCACGGTGGACGAGGCCCGCTACCGCAAGGACGGCCTGCCGTTGACCTACGTGACGGGCGACGTCTCCGATTATGGCGATGGCCACACCCGCGCCGGCCTGCCGGACAGCCCCCTCTACGGCATGTTCGCCCTGCGTTCGGGCATCGGCGAAATCGTCGCCCCGGACGGCGGCCCGGTGGCCGAGACCTTCATCCGCCAGGCCGACGACGCCTACCGGGGCTACGGCCTGAAGTGGGACGGGGAATGGCAGATCACCTATGAAACCTTCCGCGACATGGGCGCCGCCTACGCCGTGGGGCTGATCCTCATCTACCTGCTGGTGGTGGCCCACTTCGGCTCCTACCTGGCGCCCCTGGTGATCATGGCGCCGATCCCCCTCACCCTGATCGGCGTCATGCCCGGCCACGCCCTGCTCGGCGCCCCGTTCACCGCCACCTCCATGATCGGCATGATCGCCCTGGCCGGCATCATCGTGCGCAACTCGATCCTGCTGGTGGATTTCATCCGCCTCGAAGTGGAGGCCGGCGTGCCCTTCAAGGACGCCATCGTGCGCTCCGCCGCCACCCGGGCCCAGCCCATCGCCCTGACCGCCCTGGCGGCCATGACCGGCGCCTTCTTCATCCTCGACGACCCGATCTTCAACGGGCTCGCCATCGCCCTGATCTTCGGGATTCTCGTCTCCACCCTGCTCACCCTGGTGGTGATCCCGCTGCTCTATTTCGTCGCCTACCGCCAGCGCGGCGGGCGGCTGTGATCCCTCTCATTCATAAGGAACCCGCCATGACCGTCGAACGTGCCATCCGCTTCTTTGCCGGCCTGATGATCCTGATCAGCCTGGCCCTGGGCGCCCCGGCCAGCCCGCTGTACGTGTCGTCCTACTTCCTCTGGCTGACCGCCTTCGTCGGCGCCAACCTGTTCCAGTTCAGCCTGAGCAATTTCTGCCCCCTGGCCCTGGTGCTGCGCAAGTGCGGCGTGCCGGACGGCCAAGCTTGCGGGGCATCGGCCCAAACCCCGCGCCAGTCCTAGCGTTTTGACTAGGCTCTTTGGAGATCGGCCAGGGGCGCGGTTTTCAGGGCAGGCATCACGGAAGTGCCCGTGAAGCTTGCCTCCCAGGCCGGTGCCCCAAGGAAGTAGCGCACCGCCTTGAGGCGCGGATCGGCCCCCAGGGCGAACCAGTGCTCGGCCCCGGCCGGCACTTCCAGATAATCCCCGGCCGCCACTTCGAGCAGCACCTGGCTGCCGTCGGCGGCGACGAAGCCGAAGTAGCCGACCCCGTCCACCACGTAGCGCACCTCGTCGTCGTCATGGCGATGGGGCGTGGCGAACTGCTCGCGCAGGGCCGCCAGGTTGGGGATGCCCTCGTGCAGCACCACCAAATCCCGTGCAGGGGCCGGGGACGGGGCTTCGGCAGCGGCCTCAGACCCTAGCCCGCCCCGCTCCCGCCCACGTCGCACCAGACGCTCGACCCAGGGGGCGACGTGGGCATCCACCGCCGCCAGCACCGTCGCCTTCTCCGCCTCGGCCAGCACCGGCTTGGCCAGCAGGTCGACGATGCGCGAAGGCGGCGGGCGCCAGTCCAGGTGGGCGCCCAGGGCCGCCACGGCCCGGGCCACCGCCGCCGGGGCGGCGACCACGGTGCCGTCGGGATGGATCAGGCGGGGCACGGGCCGCTTCCTCTCGCTACCGGCTTACCAGGACGCCGTGTAGGCGCCCTTGAAGGTGGTGTTGATGAACTGCTTGACCGGTTCGGAGCGGTACAGCTTGACGAACTTTTGCACCGTCGGCGCGTTCTTGTCCTGCTCCCGGGCGGCGATGACGATGCGGGCGAAGGGGGTGTTGGGGTTTTCCAGGGCGATGGCGTCGCGGCTGGGCACCAGACCGGCGGGCAGGGCGTAGTTGGAATTGACCGTGGCCGCGTCCAGGTCGTCCAGGGAGCGGGGCAGCTGGGCCGCTTCCAGTTCGACGATCTTCAGCTTCTTGGGGTTGTCGACGATGTCCAGCACGGTCACGGCGGAGCCCTTGTCGGCCTTGAGCTTGATCAGCCCCTGGTCTTGCAGCAGCAGCAGGCCCCGGGCGCCGTTGGACGGGTCGTTGGGGATGCCCACCTTGGCGCCGTTGGGCAGATCCTTGAGGTGCTTGACCTTCTTCGAGTAGGCGCCGAACTGCATCAGCACCGCGTCGCCGGCCACCGCCAGCTTGTAGCCCCGGTCGCGCACGGTGGCGTCGAGGAAGGGCTTGTGCTGAAAGACGTTGGCGTCCAGGTCGCCGGAGGCCAGGGCGGCGTTGGGCTGCACGTAATCGGTGAATTCGACGATCTGGATCTTGAAACCCTGGGTTTCGGCGTATTTCTTCACGGCTTCGAGGATCTGGGCGTGGGGGCCGGCGGTGACGCCGACCTTGAACGGCTTGGCCTCGCTGCCGTCGCCGGCATGGGCCGGGGAACTGCCCAGGCCAAGGCCCAGGGCGGCGCCGAGCACGGGCACCAGGGCCAGGGAGAGCAGGCGGCGGCGGGCGACCAGGACGGAGACGGCGGGACGGGAAGTGCGCATGGAAACGGTCCAATCGAAAACGGGAATGGGGCCATGGTAAGCCGCAAAGGAATAACCATTAAGACTGTTTTTTCATTTTTTTAGCACCGAACGAAATATCCGTAAAAACACTTAAGGAATTTATTGACGCCACCCTGACATAAGTCATAGCAAATCAGGCACATATCGGTAGGATGTGCACGGGGAGACAATATTCGAAATTGCATTGCATAGGATGTAACTTGAAGACCAACCTGCCTGTCACTTCCACCGAAATCCCCTTCCCCACCAACCGCTACCTCGTCTCCACCACCGACCTGAAGGGTGTCATCACCGACGCCAACGACGCCTTCGTCGCCATCAGCGGTTTCACCCGCGACGAACTGATCGGTAGCAGCCACAACGTGGTGCGCCACCCGGACATGCCGCCGGAGGCCTTTGCCGACATGTGGCGCCACCTCAAGTCCGGTCTGCCCTGGCGCGGCCTGGTCAAGAACCGCTGCAAGAACGGCGACTTCTATTGGGTCGAGGCCTTTGCCGTGCCGGTCAAGAAGAACGGCCAGACCGTGGGCTACATGTCGGTGCGCACCAAGCCCGACCCGGTCCAGGTACGGGAAGCCGCGGCCCTCTACGCCGCCCTCAAGGCCAAGCCCCGCCCCTTCACCATCGCCCGCACCGGCCTGACCGGCTGGCTGGCCGGCCTGTCGTTGCAGGTACGGCTGGGCGCCATGTTCGCCTTCATGAGCCTGCTGCTGCTGATCGGCGCCGCCATGGGCCTGTACGGCATCCAGCGCACCCACGCCGACCTGGATCGCCAGGTGGCCCACATCCAGGCCCCGGCGGCCAAGGCCCAGCGCCTCGTCTTCCTGCTGGCGGAGAACCGTTCCCAGGCCCTGCTCGGCCTGCAACACGACCCGTCCAACCCGCTCGCCCGGCTGCACGACCACCCCCTGGCCACCCACCTGGACCACATCCAGGCCAACCAGGCCGAGATCGACGCCCTGCTCGACCAGTTGCAGCAGGTCGATGCCGTCCCGGCCACCCGGGAGGCCATCGGCAAGCTCGCCACCCTGCGCGTGCGCTACGCCAAGGAAGGCCTGCGCCCGGTCATCGACGCCCTGTCCGCCGGCCAGTTCCAGGCGGCCAACGAGCACCTGCTCAAGCAGCTCAACCCGATCTACGCCGAGTTGAGCGCCGCCAGCGGCCAGGTGCTGGAACGCTTCCAGCAGGACGCCCGGGACGCCCTGGCCAACTCCGACCAGCGCGCCAACCTGATCCGCAACCTGGCCGTGGCCGGCATCGCCTGCTCCCTGCTGGCCGCCCTGGCCGGCTGGTGGCTGCTCTCCCGGGCCATCGTCCGCCCCCTGTCCCGGGCCGTGCGCCACTTCGACCGGATCGCCGAAGGCAACCTGACCGACTCCATCGCCATCGACGGCCGGGACGAAGCCGGCCGCCTGCTCAGCAACCTGGCCACCATGCAGGCCCACCTCAAGGCCATGCTCGACAAGATCGACAGCGCCGCCACCGGCATCGCCGGACGCAGCGACGACTTGCAGGAGCGCATGATCGCCGTGCAGCAGCAGTCGGCCCGCCAGGCCGACCAGGTGGCCAGCGCCGCCGCCGGCACCGAAGAGTTCAGCCACTCGGTCCAGGGCGTGGCCGGCAGCGCCGCCGAAATGGCCGATGCCGCCGGCAACGCCCGCCAGCTGGTGGAAGGCAGCCAGCAGCAGATCGACGCCAGCATGGCCGCCACCCAGAAGGTGGTGGACACGGTGACCGCCTCCAGCACCACCATCGACGCCCTGGGCCGTTCCATCGACAAGATCGGCCAGATCACCCAGGTGATCCAGGAGATCGCCGCCCAGACCAACCTGCTGGCCCTCAATGCCGCCATCGAAGCGGCCCGGGCCGGCGAGGCCGGGCGCGGCTTCGCCGTGGTGGCCGACGAAGTGCGCAAGCTGGCCGAGCGCACCACCCACTCCACCGCCGACATCGCCGCCACCATCGGCGAGATCCAGACCGCCGCCGGCGAGGCGGTGCGCACCATGGACCAGGCCCAGGACGAGGTGGCCAGCGGCATCGGCATGTTGCGCGAGAGCGTCGCCGGCCTGGCCGGCATCACCACCGCCTCCCAGCAGGTGGCGGCCATGGCCAGCCACATCTCGGAAGCCTCGCGCCAGCAGGGCGCCGCCAGCGAGGAAGTGGCCGGCAACATGGAGCACATCGCCGAACTGATCGCCCGCAACACCGCCAGCGCCGAAGAGGCCCGGGCGGCCACCGAGGAATTGCGCGCCACGTCCGGGCGCTTGAAGGCTATGCTTCAAGGCTTCACCCTCCACGCCACTCCCTGATGCCGCGCTTTTCCCCCTTCCAACGCCGCCGCCTCACCGCCGCGGCGTTTTTCCTCGTGGCGGCCCTGCTGCCCGCGCCCCCTGCCCTGGCCGCCGAACTGCCCCCGGCGGCGCGCCAGATCCTGGCCCAGGCCGACCTGCCGGCCGGCGCCCTGGCAGTGGTGGTGGCCCCCGCCGACGGCGGCCGGCCGCGACTGGCCCTGCGCGCCGACGCGCCGGTCCAGCCGGCCTCGACCATGAAGCTGGTGACCACCTACGCCGCCCTGGACCTGCTCGGCCCGGCCGCCACCTTCCGCACCGAACTGCGCGCCACCGGCCCGGTGGAGGACGGCGTGCTCAAGGGCGACCTGGTGCTGGTGGGCGGCGGCGACCCGCGCCTCACCGCCGAATCCCTGTGGAGCCTGTTCCACAGCGCCCGGGCCCGGGGCATCCGGCGCATCGCCGGCGACCTGGTGCTCGACCGCTCCGCCCTGGCCCCGCCGCCCCACGACCCCGGCGCCTTCGACGGCGAGGGCCTGCGCCCCTACAACGCCGGCCCCGACGGCCTGCTGGTGAACTTCCACGCCCTCAAGCTGACCCTGGCCCCCGACCCGGCCCGCCAGGCGGTCCAGGCGGTGCTGGAAACGCCCCTGGCCGGACTGCGCGTCCTCTCCCGCCTGCAACTCGTCGCCGGCCCCTGCGGCGACTGGCGCGAACTGATCCAGCCGTCCTTCGGCGACAACAGCGACACCCTGGTGCTGTCCGGCAACTACGCCGCCGCCTGCGGCGAGCAGAGCCTCTACCTGTCGCCCCTGCCGCCGGAACGGTTCTCCGCCGCCATGGCCCGGGCCCTGTGGGAGGAAAGCGGCGGCGAGATCGGCGGCCAGGTGCGCGACGGCGCGCTCCCGCCGGGCAGCCGCCCGGTGGCCGCCATCGACTCGGCCAGCGTCGGCGAGCTGGTGCGCGACATCAACAAGTTCAGCAATAACGTGATGGCCCGCCAGCTGTTCCTGCTGCTCGGCCGCAACACAACCACCGCCGGCAATGCCCCCCCCGCCGGGCCGGACCAGGCCCGGGAACGGCTCCAGGCCTGGCTCGCCGCCCGGGGGCTGGCCGGCGAGGGCATCGTGGTGGACAACGGCTCGGGCCTGTCGCGTAGCGAGACCGTCACCGCCCTGGGCCTGGCCCGGCTGCTGCAAAGCGCCTGGGCGAGCCCGGTGATGCCCGAACTGCTCGCCTCCCTGCCAGTGGCCGGCGTGGACGGCACCCTGAAGCGGCGCTTCCAGAATTCCCCCGCCCGGGGCCGGGCCCGGCTCAAGACCGGCAGCCTGGACAATGTGCGCGCCCTGGCCGGCTTCGTGCCTGACCGCAGCGGCCGCTGGTGGGTGGTGGTGGCCATCGCCCAGCACGCCCGCGCCCGCCAAGCCCTGCCGGCCCTGGACGCGGTGGTGGACTGGGTCGCCGGCGGCCGGCCATGAGCCCGTCCGCCGGCGCTGCCCGGCTCCAGCGCCGGGCCCGCTGGACAGTCCTGGCCGCGGTCCTGGCCGCGCCGGGGTGCTTCGCCCCGGCCCTGGCCGCACCCCGGACCGCGCCACCGCACGCGGTGCAGGCGGCGCCGGCGGTCCAGGCCGTGCATATCGGCGTGCTCGCCTACGAAGGGGTGGAGGCCGCCCACTACGACTGGTCCCACGTGGCCGAGCGGCTCAACGCTGCCCTGCCCCAGCGCCGCTTCGTGCTGACCTTCTACGACAACCCGGGGCTGGCCGAGGCGGTGCGCCAGCGCCAGGTGGATTTCGTCATCACCAACGGCGGCCAGTACGTGGCCCTGGAGGCGGAACAGGGCGTGTCGCGCATCGCCACCCTGGACTCCCCCGCCACCGATGCCGCCGCCGCCGTCGGCTCGGCCATCGTGGTGCGGGCCGATCGCACCGACCTCGCCACCCTGGCCGACCTTCCCGGCAAGCGCCTGGCCGCCGTTTCCCCGGACGCCTTCGGCGGCTACCTGGTGGCGGCCCGGGAGATGCAACGCCAGGGCATCGACCACGAATCGGCCTTCGCCGAGCGCCGGTTCGTCGGCTTCCCCATGTCCCAGGTGCTGGAGGCGGTCCACGACGGTAGCGCCGACGTGGGCATCGTCCGCGCCTGCCTGCTGGAGAGCCTGGCCAAGGCGGGCAAGCTGCGCCTGGACGACTACCGGGTGCTGGCGCCGCGCCAGGCGACGGGCTTTCCCTGCCTGCTGTCCTCCGACCTCTACCCGGACTGGGTCATCGCCACCACCACCGCCACCGCCCACGATTCGCCCCAGCTGGCCAAGGCGGTGGCCACCGCCCTCCTGTCCATGCCCACCTCGCCGGAAGGCATGGCCTGGACCGTGCCGGCGGACTACCAGTCGGTGCGCGAGCTGTACCAGGACTTGCAGACCGGCCCCTACGCCTACTTGCGCGAATCGACCCTGCAAGGGCTGGCGCGGCGCTACTGGCACTGGCTGGTGCTGGTGTTCCTGGCCCTGGCCGGCTGGGTGATCCACGTGGTGCGGGTCGAATACAAGGTGCTGGACCGCACCGCCGAGCTGCGCGCCGCCCTGACCGCCCGGGACGAGGCCGAGGCGCGCATGCGCCACCACCAGGAGCAGGCCGAGCACCTGTCGCGGCTGTCGATCCTGGGGGAACTGTCGAGCACTCTGGCCCACGAGCTGAACCAGCCCCTGGCCACCATCGGCAACTACGCCAGCAGCCTGATCCGCCGCCAGGACGCCGGGCGCCTGGCCCCCGAGGCGGTGCGCGAGGCCAGCCAGGAAATCGCCGCCCAGGCCGAACGGGCGGCGGCGATCATGCAGCGCATCCGCGCCTTCTCGCGCAAGCGGGCGGCGGTGCGGGAGCCCCGCGCCCCCGGCGAGGTGGCCGGCGAGGCGGTGGCCCTGCTCACCGGCATGATGGCCAACGCCCCGGCCATCGAGGTGGACGACCGGCTGCCGGCGGACGCCACGGTGGACATGGACCCGCTGCAAATCCAGCAGGTGCTGGTGAACCTGCTCAAGAACGCCGCCGACGCCACCCAGGGCCTGCCCCCCGGGCGCCGCACCGTGACCCTGCGCCTGGCGCCGGACCCGGAGCGGCCGGAGGACAAGGTGCGGATCGCGGTGATCGACCGGGGCCCGGGGCTGCCCGACGGCCTGCGCGAGCGCCTGTTCGAGCCCTTCTTCACCACCAAGCCCGACGGCCTGGGTCTGGGGCTGGCCATCTGCCACTCGATCATCGAGGCCCACGGCGGCCGCCTGTGGGCGGAGCCGGGGAATTCAGTCGATTTTGGCAATGCGGACGATCCGGCAGGTAGCCAAAATGCCGATAGCCCGGGACTGGCCCTATGCTTTACCCTACCCCGCCATGAGCACCCTGCCGCCCCTTGAAGACGCCCTGATCCACGTGGTGGACGACGACGCCGCGCTGCGCCGGTCCATCGCCTTCCTGCTCGAATCCGTCGGCTGGCGGGTCGCCACCTACGCCAGCGCCGAGGCCCTGCTCGACGCCTACCGGCGCGGCCCCCCGGGCTGCCTGGTGGTGGACATCCGCATGCCCTCCATGAGCGGCCTGGAGTTGCAGCAGGAAATGGTCGCCCGGGGTTTCCGCATCCCGGTGATCTTCATCACCGGCCACGCCGACGTATCCCTGGCGGTGCAGGCAATGAAGCAGGGCGCCGCCGACTTCATCGAGAAGCCGTTCAAGGACCAGGTCCTGATCGACGCCGTGGGCCACGCCGTGCGCAAGAGCGGCGAGCTGATCAGCGCCGCCCAGCGCGCCGAGGACGCCCGCCGTTCCCTGCACGCCCTGTCGCCCCGGGAGATCGAGGTGGCCCGCCTGCTCGCCCTGGGCCACCCCAACAAGCGGGTGGCGGCCCGGCTCGACATCAGCGAACGCACCGTCCACGCCCACCGCCAGCACATCATGGAAAAGACCGGCGCCAACTCCGCCGCCGACCTGGTGCGCCTGATGTTGGCCGCCGACCCGAAGAGCCTGGACTGAACGCTCCGGCGCCTGGTGTTACCGTAGCCCCAGGCCCCAAGCATCCGCACGAAAAAACGGGGGAGCAGCTGCTCCCCCGTTTCACGTCGCCCTCCCCCCGGTGGGCTGCTTCCACATCGCTCCGGCGTTAAACCCGCACCACCTTGGCCGGCAGGCCCTGGCGCACGGCGGTGCCGGACACCGGGTCCACCCACAGGCCCCGGTCCTTGCGGGTCGGGTCGGGCACCCCCAGGTCGTTGAGGTTGATGCCCGCCGCCAGGTGCGGCTTGTGGGGCTGCTCCCGGTCGCCGATCTGGTGGGCGCGGGCCCCCAGCTCCTTGTGGCCGAAGCCGTGCTCCACCGCCACCACGCCGGGCATCACGCCGCCGTGCACCAGCACCCGGGAGCGCACCGCACCGCCCGGGGTGCGGATCTCCACCCGGTCGCCGGTGGTCACGCCGATGGCCTCGGCATCCTGGGGATGGAGGATCACCGGGTTTTCCGGATGGACCCCGAGCAGCCGGTCGGCGGCGATCGAGTAGGAGTTCTGCAACGCCGACTTGAAGCTGATCAGCTGCATCGGCCACTTGCTCTCCGGATAGACCTGGCGCACCGGGGTGCCGTCGGCGAAGCGGGCCGGCTGCCAGCTCGGGCAGCCGACGAAGCGCTTGCCGGTGATGCTGTGGCGGCTGCCGCCCACGTTGTCGTTCCACACGTGCAGCATGGCTTTCAGGCGGTTGCGCATCCACTCCGGGTTGTCCTCGTCGCGGACGTCCTTGGCCGGCTGGTAGCGGCCACCCCTGGAGAGCAGGAAGGCCACCTTGCGCACCTCCTCGGGCTTCAAGGTCGCCTCCAGCAGCGGGCGCAGGCGCTCCACCCCGGCCAGGATGATGTCCTCGTCGCTGGCGTCCGCCACCGGCTCCTTGCCCAGCCAGGCGATGTTGGCGCCGCCGCGCAGGTACCAGTCCTCGGCGCGCTTGAGGGGATAGGCATTGCCCTCGGCGTCGCTGATCGCCTTGTCGCCGAAGCCGGGCAGGTCCATGGCCTTGGCCAGGGCGATGAAGAAGCTCTCCATGGCGATGGGCTGGCCGTCCGGGGTCTTGGCCGCCTTAGCCTCCACCACCGGCCAGCGGGCGGTGCACGCCTTGGTCGGCACCCCGTTCCAGGCCGATGCCCAGCCCCAGCTCTCGTAGAGCAGCGAATCCGGGACGATGTAGTCGGCGTAGGCGTTGCTCTCGTTGATCAGGGGGTCGATGGAAACGATCAGGGGCAGCTTCTTCGGGTCGGCCAGATCCTTTTCCACCTGGCGGCGCAGGCCGGGGATGCCGTAGAGCGGGTTGCTGCTCCACAGGATCAGGGCCTTGAGCGAGTAGGGGTAGCCGGACAGGGCCGAGGTGAACCACTCGGTGACCAGCCCCGGGGCGTTGGGGAACCAGGGGGCCTGGGCCGGGTAGGCCTTGCCGGCGGCCTTGTTCTTGGCGAACTCGCTGGTCTTCTCGAAGGGCACGTTGCGCCCCAGGGGAATGCCCGTGGGCTTGACCATGCCGGCGAAGCTGTCCAGGTTGTAGCGCGGCCCCTCGCCGTCGTCCTTGAAGCCGCCGCCGTTGGCCACCAGGCCGCCGGGGCGGTTCACGTTGCCGATCAGCACGTTGAGCATGATCACGCCGAAGGCGTTGTAGAAGCCGTTGCCGGCCATCATGCCGCCGTGGGCGATGGCCGCCGCCTTGCGGCCATGGGCGGTGAATTCCTCGGCCAGGCCGGCGATGACGTGCTCGGGCACGCCGCAGTCCCGGGCATAGTCGGCCAGAGTGTGGGCCTCGGCCTCTTCCTTGAGCAGTTGCAGGGCCGACTTGACCCGCAGGGGCTTGCCGCCAACCTCGATCTCGGTGTCCACGAACAGGGGCGCCGGGCCCTTCGCCTGGCCGATCGGCACCGGCTTGCCACCGGCGTCGAGGGGGCCGCTCAGGGTGACGAAGGGGTCCGCCTCCTTGTAACGGTCGGCCTCCTCCACAGGCAGGCCCAGGTCCGAGCCGCGCAGCATGCGCCCTTCCCGGGGATGGCCGGGCTGGGCCACCACCAGGTGGGTGGCGTTGGCGAAGGACGGCTCGCCGGCGGCCTCGGCCAGGGCCTGGTTGGGCAGGGCCAGGAAGTCGGCGTTGATGCGGCCGTTGTCGAACATCCAGCGGATCATGCCCATCACCAGGGCGCCGTCGGTGCCCGGGCGGATCGGCACCCAGCGGGCCCGGTCGCCCACGGCCCGGTTGTCGGCATTGGTCAGCACCGGGTCCACCACCACGTAGTTCATGGCGCCGGTGGTGCGGGCCTTGGCGATCAGGGTGCCCTGGCGCTTGAACGGGTTGCCGGCCTGGCCCGGGGCGGTGCCGATGAACAGCACGAACTCGGCGTTCTGGAAGTCGGGCTTGCCGTGGGGCATCTTCTTCATGTCGCCGAACACCGCGCCGGAACCGGAACGGTAGGCGCCGCCGCAGTAGGAGCCGTGGCCGACGAAGTTGAGGGTGCCGTAGGCCTTCTGCATGAAACGCCGGGCGAAGTTCTCGCGGCCCTCGTTGGTGCTGTTGAGCACCGCCACCTGGTTCACCTTGGGGCCCAGTTCGGGACGTTCCGGGTCGATCGGCGAGAAGTCGCGCAGGGCCTTGAGGCCGGCCACCGGGCCTTCGCCGAACAGGTCGCCGCCCTCGGTCACTTCCTTGACCAGTTGGGCGAAGGAGATCGGCTGCCAGCGCCCGGAATTGCGCGGCCCCACCCGCTTCAACGGGGTGAGCACGCGGAAGGGCGAATCCATCTGCTGCAACACGGCGTTGCCCCGGCCGCAGGCGGTGGAGCGCCCGGCCAGGCCCTTTTCGTTGAAGCGCGACAGGGCGACGAAGCTGTCGCGCACGCTGGCCTTCATCGGCAGGTGGGGGTCGGTGGACAGGGGGCTGTAGGGGTTGCCGGCGACGCGCAGCACCTTGCCGCTGGCCCGGTCGATGCGCACCCGCACGCCGCAGAAGGTGGTGCAGCCGGTGCACATGGTGTAGCTGACCTGCTGGGCCGGGTTGATCCACAGCTTGCCGCTGGCCGGGTCGATGCGGAACTCGGGCTCCGGCGCCTCGCCGGCGGTCTTGTGCTTGGGCGCGTCGTGGCCGAGGACCTTTTCGCCCATGCGCACGGCGGTTTGCGAGAACCCGGCGGCGAAGGCGGTGGCCCCGCCGGCGGCGAGCATCTGGCGACGGGAGAATTTGGGCAGTTTCATGGTCGTTACCCCGCGAAGGTTCCTTACGCCCGCCCGGCGCGACGGGTGTCGTCGCCCCAGGGCAGGAAGGAGGTGAGGAGGATGAAGAGCAGCAGCCACAGGCCGGCGGTGCCGACGATGCCGAGCAGGCCGTCGTGGCCCAGGGGCAGCTGGTAGCGGTAGTAGCCGGCGCCGATCTTGGGGATTTCCTGGCCGCCGATGAACACGGTCCAGCGCATCATCCAGGCCGAGTGCAGGGCGATCAGCCCCACCAGCAGGCCGTGGGCGGGACGGCGCCAGGCCAGCCACAGGGTGGCGGCGGCAGAGCCGGCGGCCCACAGGGCGGTGATGCGCCAGGCGGCGGAAGGGGCCACTTCGGCCAGTGCTTCGGCGTGGCTCGGCGACAGGCCGAACAGGCCCAGGGCCAGCCATACCGCCCCCACCAGCAGTGCAGCCACCTGGGTGGCGGCGAGCACCCGATTGAGGCGCGGCAGGGTATCGGCCGGTTCGGCGGCGAAGCGCCGCTCCAGCAGCAGCACCAGGCCCACGGCTCCGGCCAGGGCGGTGACGGCGAACTGCACCGGCAGCAGCGGCGTATCCCACAGGGGCCGGGCGCGCACCACCATCACTTCCATGCCGGTGTACAGCAGCACCAGCAGCGCCCCCAGGCCGGTGAGCAGGGCGGCGGCGGCGATCGCCGTGGGGCTTTCCAGGCCGCCGTAGGCCAGGCGCCGGTACCAGGGGGCGAGCAGCGGCGCGGTGTCCGGGGACTCAGCCAGGCGCAGCAGGGCGGGCCGCAGGACCAGCCAGGCGTAGAGCATCAACCCGCCCAGGTAGAGGGGGATGAAGAAGGCGCCCCAGGCCATCCAGGAACCGAAGTTGGGATGCAGGTAGAAGTTGAGGAAGCGCCCCGGCTGGTGCAGGTCGGCGAGCAGGGCCACCGGCGCGGTCAGGCCGCACAGCAGGGCGGCGAGCAGGGCGCGCCGGGAGATGCCGGTCCAGCCCGGGCGTTTGAACACCTCGCCGGGCAGGGACAGCAGGAAGGCCCCGGCGGACAGGCCGATCAGGAAGAAGTACTGGACCGCCCAGGGCAGCCAGGCCACGTCCCGGGCCACGTTCACCACTTCGACGATTTGCGGGTTGGTCATGTCAGCCTCCGTGGCTCTTGGGTTGCCAGGTGAGCCCGCTCAGGGCCGGGGTCTGGGTGCCGTCCACCTTGCCTTGCAGGCGCGGGTCGAGGCCGACGTAGAAGACCTGGGGCCGGGTGCCCTGCTCGGGCTTGAGCACCTTCAGCTCGTCCTTGGCGTCGGCCATCAGACGGCGGATTTCGCTCTTCGGGTCGTTCAGGTCGCCAAACACCCGGGCGCCGCCGACGCAGGTCTCGACGCAGGCCGGCAGCAGCCCAGCCTCGACCCGGTGACTACAGAAGGTGCACTTGTCGGCCTTGCCGGTGTGGTGGTTGATGAAGCGGGCGTCGTAGGGGCAGGCCTGGACGCAGTAGGCGCACCCGACGCAGCGCTCGCCGTCCACTAGCACGGCGCCGTCCTCGCGCTTGAAGGTGGCGCCCACCGGGCACACCGGCACGCAGGGCGGGTTGTCGCAGTGGTTGCACAGGCGAGGCAGGACGTGGGTGCCGGTGACGGCGGCGGCGCCCTCGCCGGTGGTCACCGCGTAGGTGGACACCACGGTGCGGAAGCTGCCCTCGGGCACCACGTTTTCCATGATGCAGGCCACGGTGCAGGCCTGGCAGCCGATGCACTGGCGGGCATCCACCAGCATGCCCCAGTGGGGCTTGGCGCCTTCGGCGGCCTCGGCCGGCAGGGCGGCCAAGGAGGCGGCGCCGGCAGTGACCGCCGGCAGCACCTTGAGGAAGGCCCGACGCCGGCCGTCCGGGACGTCGCCGCCGGAGCAGGAAGAAGCGCAGGGGAGGTCGTGCATGACATCGCTCCACAGGGAGATAGGGACGATGTCAGGTTAAGCCGCCAATACCCCCACGAAAATTGTGGGGATAGCGCAGCCCCATAGGCGCAACTGCCGGTGCGCCTAGGTAAAAGTGCCTAGCGGCACTGCCGGGTTCGGCAATCCGGCGGGGAAAAACGTGGGGAATCGGGGCAACCGGGGCAACCGGGGCAACCGGGCGAGCGGAACGGCACGGCGCCCGGCCCGGCGGTAGGCGCGGCGCCCAGGAGCACGGTGCCATCGGCCGGACCGCCCCGGCGTTTCCACCAAGACCAGCCCGTCAACGACAACGGGGAGGCCATCGTCTCCCCGCTGCTTGAATCGCGGCGTCGCGGCAGCCCGGCTCACAGGGCCGCCGCAACGTTTGCCCGGACCTTACTGGACCTTGGACACCAGGAAGTCCACCGCCGCCTTGACCTGGTCGTCGGACAGGGAGGGGTTGCCGCCCTTGGCCGGCATCATCCCGGCCTGGCCGGAGAAGCCTTCGATGGCGTGCTTGTAGAGGGTGTCCTTGCCTTGGGCGACGCGGGGTTCCCAGGCGGCCTTGTCGCCCACCTTGGGCGCGCCGGCCACGCCGGCGCCGTGGCACATCACGCACACCTGCTTGTAGGGGGCTTCGCCTTCGGCGGCATGGCCGGCATCGGCGGCGGGAGCGGCAGGCGCTGCGGCCTGGGGAGCCGGCGCGGCGGCGGGGGCCGGGGCGGCCTCGGTCTTGGGCGCCTCGTCCTTGCCGCAGGCGGCGAGGGTGGTGGCGAGCAGGGCGGCGGCGAGCAGGGAGAGGGCGGAGGATTTTTTCACGGTGGAAACCTTTCTGCGAATTCAGGTATTCAGGAGATGCCCGCCCCGCAAGCCGGGGCGGCTGGCCGTCGGATTCTAGGAAGGCCCCGTCTGGCTGCCTTTGATGGATGCTAAAAGCGTAGGCCGCGCCCCTATAACCGTCCCCTGCCCCCGCGCGCCGCAGGCGCCGCATCCGGCGGAATGCCGGTCGGCCCGACCCGGGCAATATATGAATAAATTTCAAGTATTCGGCACACGCAAAAGATAGAGTCCGCGCCAGTTCTTGAGCTTGGCCAATCGCCATAAATGAAACATTAGAAAAATTAATACATCGAGGGACGAACAGCCCTGGGGACCGCCGCGCCTGCCCATGCTCACCACCGACGCGCGCGCTCCCGCCGAGCGCATTTCAAACATTCATATCGGACACATTTTTCCGCCCTGCCCGGGCCTCTGCCGCGCCGCCGCCCACGCGCGCCCTCCCCCGGGACCGCCCCCATCCTTTACCATGCGGTCCTTACCGGGCGCCCGCGCCCATCCCCACCCGACCCAGGAGACCGCCATGGCCCGTACCATCATCGCCACCCCCAACGCTCCCGCCGCCATCGGCACCTACTCCCAGGCCGTCAAGGTCGGCGACACCGTCTACATGTCCGGCCAGATCGGCCTCAACCCGGCCACCATGCAGCTCGAAGAAGGCATCGACGCCCAGATCGCGCGCGTCTTCGACAACCTGAAAGCCGTGGCCGAAGCCGCCGGCGGCAGCCTCAACGACGCGGTCAAGGTCAACGTCTTCCTGACCGACCTGGGCAACTTCGCCAAGGTGAACGAGGCCATGACCCGCTACTTCGCCGAGCCCTTCCCCGCCCGCGCCGCCATCGGCGTGGCCTCCCTGCCCCGGGGCGCCCAGGTCGAAGCCGACGCCGTGCTGGTGATCGGCTAAACATCCTCGCGTTAGCGCCCCCTTGCCGCCCCGCGCCGCCAAACCCGCGCCCCTCGCCGCCTCCGGCGACGGTGCCACGGCGGCCGCCCTGCCCCCGGGCCGCGGCCCCGACGGGCGCAAGGCCCCAGCGGCGGGCAAGGGTGCGGGGGCCAAGAAAGGCGCCAAGCCGGGCAAGCCCGCCGCCGGAAAAGGCCGGGACGACCTGTTCGCCAAGCTGGGCCTGACCCGGCTGGAAGACTTCGCCCTGCACCTGCCGATCCGCTACGAGGACGAAACCCGGGCCTACCCGGCTGGCCAGGCGCCCCTGGGCGCCCCGGTGGTGGTGGAGGGCCGGGTGGCGGACGTGAACGTCCAGTACCGCCCGCGCCGCCAACTGGTGGTGCGGCTGATCGGCAGCGGCGGGCGGGAAGCCTGGCTGCGCTTTCTCAACTTCTACGGCAGCCAGACCCAGCAGTTCGAAACCGCCCGGGACAACGGCCGCCTGGTGCGGGCCTTTGGCGAGGTGCGGCCCGGCTTCTTCGGCGCGGAGCTGGTCCATCCGCGCATTCGCGTGGTGGACGACGGCGAAGCCCTACCCGACCGGCTCACCCCGGTGTATCCGACCACCGCCGGCATCTCTCAGCCGATTTTGCGCAAACGCATCGCCGTGGCGCTCACCGCCCTGCGCCAAGCCGGCGGCTTTGCCGAGACCCTGCCGGAGGCGGTACGCGCCGACCTGGGCCTGCCGTCCCTGGACGAGGCCCTGACCCTACTGCACGCCCCGCCGCCGCAAGAGGATTTCGCCGCCCAGCTCGACGAGCTGTCCGACCGGCACCACCCGGCCTGGCGCCGGGTCCAGTTCGACGAACTGCTCGCCCAGCAGCTGTGTCTGCGCCGCGCCCACGCGGCGCGCCGGGCCAAGGATTCCCCGGCCTTGAACGGGGCGCCGACCCTGACCGCTGCCCTGCTGCGCCAACTGCCCTTCGCCCTCACCGGCGCCCAGCAGCGGGTGTGGGACGAAATCGCTGCCGACTTGGCCCAGGGCCACCCGATGCAGCGCCTGCTGCAAGGCGACGTGGGCAGCGGCAAGACGGTGATCGGTGCCCTGGCGGCGCTGCGCGCCATCGAATCGGGCTACCAGGCGGCCTTCATGGCCCCCACCGAAATCCTCGCCGAGCAGCACTACAAGAAGCTGCGCGACTGGCTCGAACCGCTGGGCATCGAAGTGCTGTGGCTCACCGGCAGCCTCAAGCCCAAGGCCAAGCGCGAGATGCAGGCCCGGGCCGGCGCCGACGGCCAGTTGGTGGTGGGCACCCACGCCCTGATCCAGGACGGGGTCGAGTTCGCCCGCCTGGGCGTGGCCATCGTGGACGAGCAGCACCGCTTCGGCGTGGCCCAGCGCCTGGCCCTCAAGCAGAAGGGCGGCAACCCGCACCAGCTGATGATGTCGGCCACCCCCATCCCGCGCACCCTGGCCATGACCTACTACGCCGACCTGGACGTATCGGTGATCGACGAACTGCCGCCGGGGCGCACGCCGATCCGCACCAAGCTGATCTCCGACGCCCGCCGCGACGAGGTCATCGGCGCCGTGGACGGGGCCTGCGCCGGCGGCCGCCAGGCCTACTGGGTGTGCCCGTTGATCGAGGAATCGGAAGCCCTGCAATTGCAGACGGCGGTGGATACCTTCGAACACCTCAAGACCGACCTGCCCCACCGCCGCATCGGCCTGGTGCACGGCCGCCTGAAAGCCGACGAGAAAGCCGCCGTGATGGCCGCCTTCGCCGCCCACGGGCTGGACGTGCTGGTGGCCACCACGGTGATTGAGGTCGGCGTGGACGTGCCCAACGCCAGCCTGATGGTGATCGAACACGCCGAACGATTCGGTCTCTCCCAACTGCACCAGCTGCGCGGCCGGGTCGGCCGGGGCGCGGCGGAATCGGCCTGCGTGCTGCTGTTCGGCCACCCCTTGTCGGAAACCGCCCGGGCCCGGCTCAAGGTCATCTACGAGAACACCGACGGCTTCGCCATCGCCCGGGAAGACCTGCACCTGCGCGGCCCCGGCGAATTCATCGGCCACCGCCAGAGCGGCGTGCCCATGCTGCGCTACGCCGACCTGGAACGGGACACGGACCTGGTGGACGCCGCCCGCGACACCGCCGCCTGGCTGATCGCCCACGCCCCAGCCATTGCCGACGCCCACCTGCAACGCTGGCTGGGGGGGCGGGCGGATTTGCTTAAGGTCTGACCCTGGGAACTGGGGCCGGCGCGGCTGCTGATGGCAGGCCAGGGCAGCGGTAATGGAGAGGAGGCGTGAAATCGCTTCCTGCTGAATGCAGGATTGCATCTGCCCTAATCAGCACAAATCGATCCGTTATGATCCAAGTCGATTAGTAGCCCTAAGGGGAATTACCAAACCTCGATTGAGGGAGTGAACTCCCCCTTCTGCTCTGTGTGCCAAGCCCGCATTTTGATACGCGACGGAATAAAACTATCTCCTTTATATTCAGGCTCTACGACCAACTTATTAATCAAACCATCACTAACGTAGCGCACTAGCATTCCTGTAACTTTATTTTTAGCATCACCAACCCCTATCGGCACAAAAACAGTGTTCAAAGGGGTTTCTTGCCCACCAAACTCACGAGGAAACAAAGTAATTTTTTCGACTTTTCCTTGCGCAAACAACGCTTCAGCTTTTTCACGACTTGTAATATCGGAAAAATCCAATTTTTCCCCTGCCTGCACAGCAAACACCCCAAAAATACACAAAACGAAAGCAAACATCCCCTTCATGACTCACCCCCCTAATGTTAACCAAAAAAAAACCATCTCCACTACGCAAAATCACCAAGCAACTTGAACCACCCCGGAACTGGTAGACACCTCTGAGCCTTAAACTTAAGGTCACAGGGAGGCATTATGAGCAGCAAGCTGCGGCTCAGAAAACCCAAGATTGAGGCAGTCAAGCAGGTGTCCTATTGACTAGACTGCTAGATGCGTAGTGGCTATTGTGAGCGCTTAATGGCATTGGCCAATTCCCATGCCTTGTTACGGAGTTTTGCGAATTCTTCGTTCAGTTCAATTCGCTGTGATTTCCAATCGAAAACACCGTTGTTTTAGCTTTGGCCAAGAACAACATCGTTGATTGAGCCCATGCCACCGTAGGCTGAAAGCAGATATTCAATACCTGAGTAGTCTGAGTTGAGCAGGTGTGCCTTGGCCTTTCGCACCCAGGCACTCCAGTGCCTATCTCCGTCGCCTTCAAGAAGGGCAGCGAGCTTATTGAGGACGCTAACTAGCTCCTGAGTTTTCGGCCTCAATTGAAAGCACCTAACGTGTTAGGCGAGGGGCCGCCGAAGCGGCGAAGCCGCGTAGGGAACCGAGAAACGCAGCTTCTCGGCGGTTCCTCTCGACCGGCGGGTTAAAGCTCACTTTCGCGCCGCCAGCAAAGAAACTTTGCGTTTGACGCACTTCCCATAGCACGGATAACGGCCTCATTGTCGAAACCTGGCAACTGCTGCAATTTGAGCAAAAGCTCCTTGGTACCTTCGGCCTCACTCGGAGCCAGGCAACCAGAAGACGAACCCGACAGAACCCAAAAGACGTCGTCGACGAACGGGCCTTCGTCAGTAGTAACAATGCTGATTTCAACAAGATCGTCCCAGCGGACAACCTCTTGCCTTCCATCCGGCATTGTGCGGGCGATCTTTTCTTCGTCGAACGTGACAACGTGCTTCGCAGGGGAGGAACTCGGCTTGTGACCAAATAGGCGAGAAAGGAAGCTCATGTGGGCTCTAACGATTAGGTAAGCGGACTACCACGCCTTTTGCGGTAGGTCCGGGTAACCGCAGGGTTGGGCGTCATTTACAGACACCCCTCAACGTATTGGACCTCGGGGAAGCGCCCTGCGTAGAACGTGACAACCCGGTCGCCATCTGTTTCGAAGCGAATGGCCCGCTTACCGTTTACGGATTTCACAGTGAGGTACTTACCTTCCGGTTCCGGGATGTACTGGTGCGGGGTGACTTCTATCCGGCCATGGTATACCTCCATGACCTTCGGGATGTTGTCACCAAGGCGGATGCCTGCAGCAGTTTTCGTTGCGCCCTCACGGACATCAACGCGCGCTACGCGGCCACGAGAAAACATGAACGTGACCCCTTTCCAGTGCTCGGCTGGACGGAGATACTCGCACTCGAAATCCCCGGCCCCAGCTGTGCGAATAATTGGTTCCCCGAGGGCTCGGGATACTTCTGCCTTTGTCATTCCTACGCGCACAGGACCAAAACCATCATTGTGGACGGTGTAACTTTCGTCAGCCCACGCGCCAGACAGAATTACAACCGAAGCAGCGATAGCAAAGACAGTTCTCATGACGCCCGACGGTGAAGGTAAGCGGACTGCCGCGCGAGGCGCAACAGGAAAACCAAGGCGGGTGTTCGGCAGGTCCGCTTGACCGGGTTGTTGGGCGTCCCTGCGCTTGATGTGGGGAAACTACAGGCCTGAAACAGCCTATAGCTAAGGAATAGGCTGGCATCGATTGCCTTATGCTGTTGGGCGCTGCAATTCATTTGGCTCCGGGAAACGTACCTTCAGTAGCTGGCGCGTTAACACATTGACATGTTCTAGATGGTTCTGACCAAGTGCGGCCACCATCAATGAACCTACCTGCGGTACCCGTAGGAGCTGACACATAACTCTTTCCTTCGGCGCGACATTTCTCCATACACGTGTTTGCTTCAGCTTCGGAGGACTGCCGCACTATCGCGAATAGCCCGATACCAGCAAGAAGAAATAGAACGGCAGCGAGTATTGCAACCGAACGAGTCACAGCGCGTACCCTTCATGATGCTCAACGTGAAGTGGACAGCAATATTGCAGGGCCTCTCGGATTCATGACGCATAACCTATGCGACAGCCGTTGGTTCAAACAATTGTTTTTCAACCACATTGACTGATATTTTCATCCTACGCACAGAACTAAACTCCCGGCCAAACCCTGCAAAAACCAAAAGTGCCAATGGCATTTTACGGCAGCTTTCGAACAATTCGATCATCGGCTGCTTCAGACTGACTGCTGCCTGACCTCAGCCAGCCACGACGACAAGTTTTGCCGACACCGGCCGAACAGGGTGAAAGATGGGCAGCCCAAACCCTAGGCAGGACGCGGCTCTTCACAGCGCCACCGCCAACCTCAAGCACTGGCGCAGCTCTCCGAGGCATACCCGCCAAGAACAAGTATTGGCGCGCCGTTCCGGCTACCTCTACCGCTAGGCGTCCGTCTGCCCGTGGCGACGCAGGACGACATGGGTGGCCTTTTCCGAAGCGACGAATTCCACGCAGTCGTAGCCCAGCGCCCGCAAATCAATCCCCTCGAACAGCGGCTCGCCCCGGCCGAGCAGGACCGGGGAGATGGCCAGGTGCAGTTCGTCGATGAGGCCCGCACGGAGGTACTGGCGGATGGTGTTCGGCCCGCCGCCGATGCGCACGTCCTTGCCGGCGGCGGCCTCCCGGGCGCGGTCGAGGGCCTCGCGGATGCCGCCGGTGATGAAGTGGAAGGTCGTGCCGCCGGCCATGGCGAGGGGAGGACGGGCGTGATGGGTCAAGACGAAGACGGGCGCGTGATAAGGCGGGTTGTCGCCCCACCAGCCTTGCCAGTTGTCGTCCGGCCACGCCCCGCGAATGGGGCCGAACATGTTCCGCCCGAGAATCCAGGCGCCCACGTTCTCAAAGCCGCGGGCGGCGAAATCGTCGTCGATCCCGGTGGTGCCGCCGTCCTTGCCGAACAGGGCCCGCTGGAAGGTGCGGGTTGGGACGAGCCACTGGTGCAGTTCGGTCCCGCCGACGCCGAGCGGATTGTCGAGGTCCTGATCCGGGCCGGCGCCGTAGCCGTCGAGGGAGAGGGTGAAGCCGTTAACGCGAACGCGGGTCATCGTTGGCCTCCAGTGAGGTGCTTAACCGGATTTATAGACCGCAAATTTCAGGGGTTGGCGTGGCGATGACCGCCCATGGCCGACGGCGGTCTGCGCGCCGCTAGTCACCACGACGCTATTTCGCCGGCGCGGACCTAACCGGGTGAACGCGGGCAAACGATGGGCAGGGTGAAAATGAGGCCGCCCAAACCCCAGGAAGGACGCGGTTCTTCACGGCACCATCGCCAAACTCAAGCACTGGCGCGGCTCTCCAAGGCATACCCGCCAAGAACAAGTATTGGCGCGCCTTTCCGGCTACCGACAAAAAATCCTCTCCTTCTCGCGATATGACCATGGCCCATGCGGTGCTGGACCGGGCCTGAGCGGGTTCGGAGGTTCGGAGACTCAGGCGCCCAGTGGCAAGCGCCGCGTCATCTCCGCCAGCCGGCTCTCGCAGCGGCGCAGGTCGCGGCCGAGTAGGCGGGCCAGGTCGGGGGCGTCGGCCAGCAGCCGGTCCCACGGCGCCGCCGCCGTGGCGGCCAGAGCCACGCCAGCCTCGTAGGCGGCGTCGATCAGCCAGATGAAGCGGCGCAGGGCGTCGCCATCCCGGGGGCCGAAGCGGGGGACGCCGCTGATAGCCAGGCGGGACGCCTGGAGCGCCAGGGCCAGGTAGTCGGCGGGGGAACGGGGCGAGCCGCACAGGGCGGCAAAATCGAACCACAGGGCCCCGTCGCCCCGGTAGCGCACCGGCACCGGCCGGCCCGCCAGCATCAGGGGCACGCCGTCGCCGGATGGATGTTCCGCTCCTTCCGGCAAGCCCAGCCAGGCCGCCAGGACGGAGGGGTAGTCGGCGGAGTCGGCAAAGTCGGTGGACGCAGCAGGCGCGACGGCTGCGTCAGGCATTGCAGCGTTTGCGCCCCCATCTGCCACCGCCCCCGCCTCCACCCACCAGCGCGCCGGGGCCGGCGCGGCAGCGATACGGTAGTCGCGGCCGCCGTCGACTTCGAGCAGGTCGCAGTGGGCGGCGATGAAGGCCGCCACGGGCTGGTAGCGCTCGGCCTGGGATTGGTGGAACGGGGTGTCCGGCCACAGTTCGGCGGGAGGATGGTTGGCGGTGAACAGCAGGGCCGCGCCCCGCTGCCGCACCAGGGTGAGGGCCCGGCCCAGGATCAGGGCGTCGGCGATGTCGTGGGCGTGGAATTCGTCCAGGGCCAGCAGGCGGGCCGGCCCGAGCAGGGCGGCGACAGCGGCGGGAAAGGCGTCCTCCGCCCCTTCTTCCCGGGCCCGGGCCACGGCCCGGTGCAGGTCGGCGAGAAAGGCGTGCTGGTGGCGGCGCAGCACCGTTCCCGGCGGCAGGCTGGCGACCAGCAAGTCGAGCAGCAGGGTTTTGCCCCGGCCCACGCCGCCCCACATGAAGATGCCCCGGGGCGCGGCGGCCGAAGCACTCGCCGGCGCTGCATTCGCCACGACTTGGGCGCCCAGCAGGGCCAGCCGGGCCGCGGCGCCGACCTGGGCGGCATCGGGAACGAAGCCGCGCCGTTCCAGGGCCGCCAGGAGGGTGTCGCGGAGCGAGCCGGCGCTCATGGATGACACCGGCGGCGTGGCAATGGAGGAAAGAACGGCATTCATGCCGCCCATCCTACCTTGGCGAGCAGGGCCGCGCCCGCAGCCAGCAGCGCCAGGTTGAGGGCCCGGGTGAAGCGTTCCCGGGACAGGCGCAGGTCCAGGTGCCCGCCCAGGGCCACCCCCAGCACCATGGCCGGTGCGGCACACAGCGCGAGCAACAGCAGGGGGCCGTCGATCAGCCCGGCCAGGGCGCACAGCACCACCCGCAGGCCGGTGCTCAGGGCCATCAACACCGCCTGGGTGGCGCGGAAGGCGTCCCGGTCCGGCAGGCGGCGGCCCAGGTAGGCGGCATAGAGGAATCCGCCGCTGCCGAACAGGGCACCGAGCAGCCCCCCTGCCAGACCGCAGGGTACGGCCCAGGTGGCGGCCAGGGGCTTTGCGGGAGCCGTCCCGCCGCCGCCGCGCAACCCCCACAGCCCGTAGAGCGCGACGAACAACCCCAGGGCCACGGCCAGGGCATTGGCCGGCAGGCCGGCGAGCAGGGTCACCCCGACCACCTGGCCCGCCGCCATGCCCGGCAGCAGCCGGGCCAACTCGCCCCGGTCGATGCGCCGCCGCGCGCGCCAGCCCCGGACCGAGGCGCCGACGCAGTCGAGCAGGGCCAGCAGCGGCACGATGCGGGCCACCGGCAACACCGCCGCCAGGGGCGTGGCGGCGATCATGGCCGAGCCGAAGCCGACCAGGGTGAAGATGGCGTAGGCCGCCACCAGGGCCAGGGTTGCCACCGCCAGGGCGGACGGGGACGGCAGGACGCCGCCCAAGGCGGCGGGATCGAAGGGAAGGGGCATGGAAGGGGACGCGAAGGAAATTGAACGGCGCCGCCCCCTGCGCCGAACGGAATCAAAACCGAATCGGGCGACAACGGGGATGCCGGTGCTGGTAGCATCGCCCCGAACGTGCCATAACACCAATACCATTTAACCCGACGCCCCATAACAAACCGGCATGCCTAGCCTGCGCCAGATTCGCTACTTCCTCGCCGTTGCCGACCTGGGGGGATTCACCCCGGCGGCGGCGTCCCTGTTCATCGCCCAACCGGCCCTGAGCCGCCAGATCGGCCTGCTCGAGGACGAGCTGGGCTTTGCCCTGTTCCTCCGCGAACCCCGGGGCGTGCGCCTGACCCCGGCCGGCGAACTGTTCCGCCAGCGCGTCGCCGGCATGGCCGAGGGCCTCCAGGCGGCGGCCGACGACGCCCGGCGCCTGGCCCGGGGCGAAGGGGGTGTGCTGCGCCTGCTCCACTCCAGCTCGACCCCGGTGGCCGGCCCCCTGTTGGCGGCCCTGCGCGACTTCACCGCCGCCCGCCCCGGCGTGCGGGTGGATCTGGACCGGCTCTCCTCCGAACAACAGATCGGCGCCCTGGCCGCCGGCCGGGCTGACCTGGGGCTGGTGCGCCTGCCCCTGCTGCGCCGCGACCCGGCGGTACACCTGCGCCCCCTGCCCGAAGAACGGCTGTGGGCGGCCCTGCCCGCCGAGCATCCCCTGGCGGCCCGGCAGGAACTGGCCCTGGCCGACCTGGCCGGCGAACGATTCGTCGCGGCGGTGCACCGGGAGCGGGGCGGCCTCGCCCGGCGGGTCACCGACCTGTGCTTGGAGGCGGGCTTCACCCCGGCCACGGCGGCGGCTACCTCGCGCAAGACCAGCCAGTTGCAACTGGTGGCCGCCGGCTTCGGCCTAGCCCTAATCCCGGACGCCATGGCCCCCCTGCTGCCGGCCGGCGCCGTGCTGCGCCCCCTAGCCGGGCCGCAAGGAACGCCCACCGCCCAGGCGGCGCTGGCGCTCCCACCAGCGCCCTCGCCCCTGGCCGAGGCGTTTGCCGAGGCGCTGGCGGCGGCATGGGGCGGGCCGAACAAAACATCTGGTGCCACGCCAGCCTGATTCCCCCGGCTCACGATGGCCGCCTGCTGGTCGAGGGCGGCGAGGCGACAAAGGCCGCTCCGCCGCCCCATTCTTGGGTCCAAGCCTGATCCAAGCGAAGAAGAGGGTCATCCCGACAATTGCGCACGAGCGGCATTGCCCCTGCGTTGACCAAACGCATCGATACAACTAAGATCATCGACATGAAATCCGACTACACCCAAGCCCTCCCCCCCGAATGGCGTGGCATGTCCAAGGTGTTCACCGCCCTGGGCGACGAGCACCGCCAGCGCATGCTGCTGCTCTTTGAGAAGGGCGAGCGGCTCAATGTCGGGCAGATCGCCGAGGCCTCCACCCTGACCCGCTCCACCGTCTCGCACCATCTGAAGATCCTTCGCGAGGCCGAGGTGCTGGGGTCGGAGAAGATCGGCAAGGAGGTGTTCTTCTGGATCAACCGGCCGTTCCTGGAGGAAACCCTGGGCAACGTGCTGGACTACGTGCGTAACGAGGCCTAGGCCCGGGCATTCCTGGCCTCTTTTTTTGCCCTTACATAACGAAAAGTTTAGTTATTTGGTTATTTATTCAGGATGGCATAATCCCGCCCTTCCTGGGAGCCGCGATGTTTAAAACACTGTTCAAATCCTTGCTGCGGACGCTGGCCCGCCTGCTCTTCCGCATCCGCTGCACGGGCGACCCCGCCGCCCTCACGGCCGAGCGCCTGCTCATCGTCGCCAACCACGAGTCCTTCCTCGACGGGCTGCTGCTTGGCCTGTTCCTGCCGGTGAACCCGGTGTTCGTGGTGCACACCGGGGTGGCCCGCTCCTGGTACTTCCGCCTGGTGCTGTCGCTGACCGACTACCTGGCGGTGGACCCGACCAGCCCGATGGCCATGAAAAAGGTCATCAAGCTGCTGGAAACCGGCCGCCCGGTGGTGATCTTCCCCGAGGGCCGCATCACCCAGACCGGCAGCCTGATGAAGGTCTACGACGGCCCGGCCTTCGTCGCCGCCAAGACCGGCGCCACGGTGGTACCGGTGCGCCTTGACGGCGCATCACGCAGCTACTTCTCCCGGGTCTCGGGCAAGTACCCGAAGCAGCTCTTCCCGCGCATCCGCCTCTCGATCCTGCCCGCCACCGCCATTCCCATGCCCGAAGCGCCCACTGCCAAGCTGCGCCGGCGCAAGGCCGGCGAGGCGATGCGCCGGGTGATGCAGGAGATGCTGTTCGCCTCGCACCCGCGCCAGACCCTGTTCGCCGCCCTGTGCGATGCGGTCGAGATCTTCGGCCGCCGCCGGCGGGTGCTGGAGGACATGAAGCAGATCGAGTACTCCTATCAGGACCTGCTCAAGATGAGCCTGATGCTCGGCCGCCTGGCCGCCCGGGAGAGCGCCGAGGGCGAGCGGGTCGGGGTGCTGCTGCCCAACCTCACCGCCACCGTCGGCCTGCTGCTCGGCCTGACCGCCCAGAAGCGGGTGCCGGCCATGCTCAACTACAGCGCCGGCACCGAGGGCATGCAGGCCGCCTGCGACGCCGCCCAGGTGCGCACCGTCATCACCTCGCGCCAGTTCCTCGAAACCGCCAAGCTCGGCGACAAGGTGGCGGCGCTAACCAACGTGCGCCTGGTCTACCTGGAGGACCTGGGCAAGGGCGTCACCCTGTGGGACAAGCTGTGGCTGATCGGCTACGCCCTGTGGCTGCCGCGCTGCACCGCCCGGCCGGCCTCGCCGGAGGACGCGGCGGTGGTGCTGTTCACCTCCGGCTCCGAGGGCAAGCCCAAGGGCGTGGTGCTGTCGCACCGGGCCATCCTGGCCAACATCGCCCAGGTACGCGCCGTGATCGACTTCTCGGTGGACGACAAGGTGGTCAACGCCCTGCCGGTGTTCCACTCCTTCGGCCTCACCGCCGGCACCCTGCTGCCGGTGCTCACCGGTGCCAGCCTGTTCCTCTACCCCTCGCCCCTGCACTACCGGATCATCCCCGAACTGGCCTACGACCGGGGTTGCACCGTGCTGTTCGGCACCAGCACCTTCCTCGGCAACTACGCCAAGTTCGCCCATCCCTACGACTTCTACCGGCTGCGCTACGTGGTGGCCGGCGCCGAGAAGCTGGCCGAGCCGGTGCGCGCCCTGTGGTTCGAGAAGTTCGGCATCCGCATCTTCGAGGGCTACGGCGCCACCGAAACCGCCCCGGTGCTGGCGGTGAACACCCCCATGGCCTACCGCACCGGCACCGTCGGCCAGCTGCTGCCGGGCATCCACGCCAAGCTGGTGCCGGTGCCCGGCATCGAATCCGGCGGCCTGCTCCACGTCAGTGGCCCCAACCTGATGTCCGGCTACTACCGGGCCAGCGCCCCGGGCGCGATCGAGCCGCCCCATTCCGAGGCCGGCCCGGGCTGGTACGACACCGGCGACGTGGTGGAGATCGACGACGACGGCTTCCTGCGCATCGTCGGCCGGGTCAAGCGCTTCGCCAAGGTCGCCGGCGAGATGGTCAGCCTGGAGGTGGTGGAAAAGCTCGCCGCAACGGCATCGCCTGCCGCCGGCCACGCCGCCTCCAGCCAGCCCGATGCGGCAAAGGGCGAAGCCCTGGTGCTGTTCACCACCGATCCGGCGCTGACCCGGGAGCAACTGCTCGCCGCCGCCAAGGACAAGGGCACTCCGGAGCTGGCGGTGCCGCGCAAGATCGTGGCCATCGACGCCCTGCCCCTGCTCGGCACCGGCAAGACCGACTACGTGACCCTGAAGAAACTGGCGGAGGCTGCCTGAGATGGCCGCCCTCATTAGCGCCCGGCGCCGCCTGCTCCTCGCCGGTCTGGGCCTGGCCGGCGCCGGCCTGGCCGCCTCGGCCCTGGCGGCCAAGCACGGCACGGCCCTGTTCAACCCCTGCCGCGCCGCCCTGCCCGCGGATCTGGCCGGCCACCCGCTGATCCAGGCTGCCTGGGCCGGCCTGGACCCGGCCCAGGTGTGGGACGTCCATGCCCACCTGGTCGGCAACGGCGACTCGGGCAGCGGCATTACCGTCAATCCCGACATGCTCAGCCTGCGCCACCCGTTGCAGTACGCCCAGCGCCTCTTCTACCTCAACGCCGGCTGCGTCCATGAGGCGCCCGCCGGCCAGGTGGACCGGGCCTACGTGGAGCGCCTGCACAACCTGATGGCCGGCCTGGCCCCCGGCGCCAAGCTGCTGCTGTTCGCCTTCGAGCGCTTCCACGACCGGGATGGCCGGCCGGTGCCGGCGCGCACCAGCTTCCACGTGCCCGACGCCTACGCGGCGCGCATCGCCCGGGAGTTCCCCCAGGGCTTCGAGTGGGCCGCCTCGATCCACCCCTATCGGGACGATTGCGTGGCGGCGCTGGATGCCGCGGTGGCGAGCGGCGCCCGGGCGGTGAAGTGGCTGCCGGCGGCCATGGGCATCGACCCGGCCAATCCGCGCTGCGATGCCTTCTACGCCGCCCTGGCGCGCCACGACCTGCCGCTGATCACCCACGCCGGCGAAGAGAAGGCGGTGCACGGCGGCGACACCCAGGCCTACGGCAACCCGCTGCGCCTGCGCCGCCCCCTGGAGCAGGGCGTGCGGGTGGTGGTGGCTCACTGTGCCTCCCTGGGCGAGGACGTGGATACCGACCAGGCCAAGGGGGCCGGCAAGGCCCACCGGGTGCCGAGCTTCACCCTGTTCTCCCGCTTGATGGACGATCCGGCCTATGCCGGCCGGCTGTACGCCGACGTCTCCGCCCTGACCCAGCGCAACCGCTCCGAGGCAGTGCTGCGCTCGCTGCTGGAGCGGGAGGAATGGCATCATCGCCTGCTCAACGGCAGCGACTATCCCCTGCCCGGGGTGATGCCCCTGATCTCGCCCCGGGAATTCGCCGCCCGGGGCATGCTGGCGGAAAGCACCGTGCCGGTCCTCGACCGAGTGCGCCAGCACAATCCCCTGCTGTTCGATTTCGTCCTGAAACGCCACCTCCACTCCCGGGGCCGCCGCTTCGCCCCGGGGGTGTTCGAAACCCGCGACTTTTTCACGAGAACCGCCGCATGAGTTCCCAGTTCAAGCTGCTGCGCCAGCGCCGCTTCCTGCCCTTCTTCGGCACCCAGTTTCTCGGCGCCTTCAACGACAACCTGTTCAAGAACGCCCTGATCGTACTGCTCACCTTCCAGGCGGCCAGCTGGACCAGCCTGGACCCGGCCATCCTGGCCAACCTGGCGGCGGGCATCTTCATCCTGCCCTTCTTCATCTTCTCGGCCACCGCCGGCCAGCTCGCCGACAAGTACGACAAGGCCCGCCTGGCCCGGCTGGTGAAGGTGCTGGAAATGGCCATCATGGCCGTGGCCGGCGCCGGCTTCATGCTGCACAGCCTGCCAGTGCTGCTCTTCGCCCTGTTCCTGCTCGGCTGCCACTCCACCCTGTTCGGCCCGGTCAAGTACGCCATCCTGCCCCAGCACCTGCATTCGGACGAGTTGGTGGGGGGCAACGCCCTGGTGGAGGCGGGCACCTTCGTCGCCATCCTGGTGGGCACCCTGGCCGGGGGCCTCCTGGCCGGCGCCGGGCATCCGCTGTGGGTGGCGGGGGCCGGCCTGGCCGTGGCCCTGCTCGGCTACCTGACCAGCCGCGGCATCCCCGCCGCCCCGGCGCCGGAACCGGGTCTGGCGATCAACCTCAACCCGTTCTCCGAGACCTGGCGCAACGTCGGCTTCGCCCGGGAAAACCGCACGGTGTTCCTCTCCATCCTCGGCATCTCCTGGTTCTGGCTGTACGGCGCCCTGTTCCTCGCCCAGTTCCCGGCCTACGCCAAGAACGTGCTGGGGGGCAGCGAAACCACGGTGACCCTGCTGCTCGCCACCTTCACCGTCGGCATCGGTCTGGGCTCGCTGCTGTGCGAGCGGCTCTCGGCCAAGCAAGTGGAGATCGGCCTGGTGCCCTTCGGCTCCATCGGCCTCACCCTGTTCGGCCTGGACCTGGCCTGGGCCTCGCCCGACGCCTTGAGCCATGCCGCCCACGCCGCTCCCCTGGGCGTGGCCCAACTGCTGGCGGAGCCCGGCACCTGGCATGTGCTGATCGACCTGATGCTGCTCGGGGTGTTCGGCGGCTTCTTCATCGTGCCCCTCTACGCCCTGGTGCAGCTGCGCAGCGCCCCGGGCCACCGGGCGCGCATCATCGCCGCCAACAACATCCTCAACGCCCTGTTCATGGTGGCCGGCGCCCTGGGCGCGGCGGCCCTGCTCGGCGCCGGCCTCTCCATCCCCCAACTGTTCGCCCTGGCCGCCCTGGCCAACGCCGCCGTGGCCCTGTACATCTACCGGCTGGTGCCGGAATTCCTGCTGCGCTTCATCGTCTGGATGCTGGTGCATACGGTCTACCGGCTGGAAAAGCGCGGCGTGGAGCACATTCCGGCGGAAGGCCCGGCCCTGCTGGTGTGCAACCACGTCAGCTTCGTGGACGCCCTGGTGATCATGGCCGCCTGCCCCCGGCCGATCCGCTTCGTCATGGACCACCGCATCTTCAAGGTGCCCCTGCTCAACTTCGTCTTCCGCACCAGCGGGGCGATCCCCATCGCGCCGGAAAAGGAGGACGCCGCCCTCAAGGAGCGGGCCTTCGCCCGGGTGGCCGAGGCCCTGGCCGCCGGCGAACTGGTGGGCATCTTTCCCGAAGGCAGCATCACTGCCAGCGGCGAGATCGGCCCCTTCCGTCCCGGCACCGCCCGCATCCTGCGCGACACCCCGGTGCCGGTGGTGCCCCTGGCGCTGCAAGGCCTGTGGGGCAGCACCTTCTCGCGCAAGGACGGCCCGGCCATGAGCCGGCCCCTGCGCCGGGGATTGTTCTCGCGCATCACCCTGGTGGGCGGCGCGCCCCTGCCCGCCGCAGACGCGACACCGGAAGCCCTGCGCGAGCGGGTCGTGGCACTGCGCGGCGCGCGGGCCTGAGCCGGGACATCATCCGGCCGGCGCTCCCCGCACCCGGCCGGGGGCGGGCGGGAGGGTAGAATCCCGCCTTTGCCCTTCTCCCTTCCTGCCCATGTCCTCGATCACCTGGCGCGAACGGCTCGACCACTACGAAAAACTGATGCGGCTGGATAAGCCGATCGGCACCCTGCTGCTGCTCTGGCCCACCCTGTGGGCCCTGTGGTTCTCCGCCCTGGGCACCCCGTCCTGGGTGCTGGTGTGGATATTCGCCCTGGGCACCTTGCTGATGCGCTCCGCCGGCTGCGTCATCAACGACTTCGCCGACCGGGATTTCGACCCCCACGTGGAACGCACCAAGGCCCGTCCCCTGGCGGCGCGCAAGGTGTCCAGCAAGGAGGCCCTGGCCCTTTTCGCCGTGCTTTGCCTGGCCTCCCTGGCCCTGATCCTGCCCCTGCGCAACATGCTGGTGCTGGGGCTGTCGGTGGTGGCCGCCTTCCTCGCCGCCACCTACCCGTTCACCAAGCGCTTCTTCGCCATCCCCCAGGCCTACCTGGGCATCGCCTTCGGTTTCGGCATCCCCATGGCCTACGCCGCCCAGCTGCACACCGTGCCGGCGGAAGCCTGGTGGCTGCTGGTGGCCAACATCTTCTGGGCGGTGGCCTACGACACCGAGTACGCCATGGTGGACCGGGACGACGACCTCAAGATCGGCATCAAGACCTCGGCCATCACCTTCGGCCGCTTCGACGTGGCGGCAGTGATGCTGTGCTATGCCGTGGCCCTGGGGCTGATCGCCTGGATCGGCCACGGCCTGGCCATGGGCCTGTGCTTCTACGCCGGGCTGGCGGTGGCGGCGGGCATGGCGGTCTACCACTACACCCTGATCCGGGGCCGGGAGCGGATGCCCTGCTTCAAGGCCTTCATGCACAACAACTGGCTGGGAGCGGTCATCTTCGTCGGCATCGCCGCCGACTTCGCCCTTGGCTCTCCCAATCCCCTGACCACTCTTTTTGCACGATAAGGCGAGACAAGCCATGCGCTACCGCGATCTGCGCGAATTCATCGACCAGCTCGAATCCCGGGGCAAGCTCAAGCGCATCGCCGCGCCGGTGTCCACCCACCTGGAAATGACCGAAATCGGCGACCGGGTGCTGCGCGCCGAAGGCCCGGCCCTGCTCTTTGAAAACCCGGTGGACCAGGACGGCCGCCCCCAATCCATGCCGGTGCTGACCAACCTGTTCGGCACCGTGGAACGGGTCGCCCTGGGCATGGGCGAGGAAGGCGACGCCGTCACCGCCCTGCGCGAAGTCGGCAAGCTGCTCGCCTACCTGAAGGAGCCGGAGCCGCCCAAGGGCCTCAAGGACGCCTGGGACAAGCTGCCGGTATTGAAGCAGGTGCTCAACATGGCGCCGAAGATGATTTCCTCCGCCCCCTGCCACGAGGTGGTGATCGAGGGCGATGCGGTGGACCTCTCCCGCCTGCCGATCCAGCATTGCTGGCCCGGCGACGCGGCCCCCCTGGTGACCTGGGGCCTCACCGTCACCCAGGGGCCGAGCAAGAATCGGCAGAACCTGGGCATCTACCGCCAGCAGGTGATCGGCAAGAACAAGCTGATCATGCGCTGGCTGGCCCACCGGGGCGGCGCCCTGGATTTCCGCGACCACCAGCAGGCCAAGCCGGGCGAGCCCTTCCCGGTGGCGGTGGTGCTCGGCTGCGACCCGGCCACCATCCTGGGGGCCGTCACCCCGGTGCCCGATTCGTTATCCGAGTACCAGTTCGCCGGGCTGCTGCGCGGCTCCAAGACCGAGCTGACCAAATGCATCGGCTCCGACCTGCAAGTGCCGGCCTACGCCGAGATCGTGCTCGAAGGCGTGATCCACCCCGGCGAGACGGCCCTGGAAGGCCCCTACGGCGACCACACCGGCTACTACAACGAGCAGGCCGACTTCCCCGTGTTTACGGTGGAACGCATCACCACGCGCAAGAACCCGATCTACCACTCCACCTACACCGGCAAGCCCCCCGACGAGCCGGCGGTGCTGGGCGTGGCGTTGAACGAGGTGTTCGTGCCGCTGCTGCAAAAGCAGTTCCCCGAGATCGTGGACTTCTACCTGCCACCCGAGGGCTGCTCCTACCGCCTGGCGGTGGTGAGCATCAAGAAACAGTACCCGGGCCACGCCAAGCGGGTGATGTTCGGCATCTGGAGCTTCCTGCGCCAGTTCATGTACACCAAGTTCATCATCGTGGTGGACGACGACGTGAACATCCGGGACTGGAAGGAAGTGATCTGGGCCCTGACCACCCGCATGGACGCCACCCGGGACACCACCCTGGTGGACAACACGCCGATCGACTATCTCGACTTCGCCTCCCCGGTGGCCGGCCTCGGTTCCAAGATGGGCCTGGACGCCACCAACAAGTGGCAGGGCGAGACCCAGCGCGAATGGGGCCGCCCCATCGTCATGGACGAGGCGGTGAAGGCCCGGGTGGACGCCCTGTGGGGCGAGCTGGGGCTGTGAGCGCGCTGCCTCCGGCCCAAGGCATGAACGCCGAGGGGGCGGCCATCCAGGTCCGTCCGCTGGACCTGGACGATCCACGCCAGGCCGCCGCCTTTCTCGCCCTGCTCGACCACTACGCCGCCGACCCCATGGGCGGCGGCACCGGCCTCGCCCCGGCGGCACGCGCCCGCTTGGTGGATGAACTGCGCCGCCTGCCCCACTTCCACGGCGCCCTGGCCTGGCAGCGGGTTGGCCACGGCGATAGCTGCGACGATGGCGCGGCAGAGGACGCCGTCGGGCTGATCAACTGCTTTGCCGGCTTTTCCACCTTCGCCGCCCGGCCCCTGCTCAACATCCACGACGTGGTGGTGCGCGACGGCCTGCGCGACCGGGGCATCGGCCGCCTGCTGCTGGCCTGGGCCGAGGCCCGCGCCCGGAAGCTGGGCTGCTGCAAGCTGACCCTGGAAGTGCTGGCCAACAACGCGCGCGCCCGGGCCGCCTACGCCCGCGCCGGTTTCGCCCCCTACGTGCTCGACCCGGCCGCCGGCGACGCCCTGTTCCTGCACAAACCGCTGTAACGCCGCAAAGGTAAATACACAGCGGTAAAACAGTGTTACCCGAAGCGCCCCCCGGGGTCGGTTAGACTCGGCCCACGGCGTCCCGCCGCCCTGGAGACACGGAGAACACGATGGAAAACTCGCCCGCGCCCCGCGATCTGGAAGGCCCCAAGGCCTGGGCCCACGTCATGTACGCCCTGCACGCCGTCTCGGCGTTGAGCGGGGTGCTGTCCTCGGCCACCGTGGTCGGCGCCTTCATCTTCGGCTGGCCGTCGATCATCGCCGTCATCTTCAACTACATGAAGCGCGACGAGGTGGCCGGCACCTGGCTGGAAACCCACTACCGCTGGCAGCTGCGCACCTTCTGGTTCGCCCTCCTGTGGCTGGTCATCGCCGGGGTGCTGACCATCACCCTGATCGGCATTCCCGCTGCCATCCTGGTGATCGCCCTCACCGGCATCTGGGTGCTCTACCGGGTGGTGCGCGGCTGGACGGCCCTGGCCGGCCGGGTCTCGATGCCCGTTCCGCCCCAGAACTGAGCGCCGGCGCGGGCCGGCGCCGGGGCGACCGTGCCAATTTGACCGCAGCCTGACCTGCATCAAGCGCCGCCCCGGGGCCTGTGGTAAAACGCCCCCCGTCGACAGTCCCACGCCCAAGGATGACCATGAGCGCCCCCGCCCCCACGCCCGACATCTCGGCCTTCCTGGCCTCGTCGGTGCACGACATGAAGAACTCCATCACCATCCTGATCGGCGGGATGGAAAAGATCCTGGCCGCCGCCGACCGGGAAGGCCCCGAGTACCGGGAGCTGAGCCACATGATGTACGAGACCAAGCGCATCAACGGCAACCTGATCCAGCTCCTTACCCTGTACAAGCTCGGCAACCACCTCTACCCCTTCTCCCCCGAGGACTGGCTGCTCGACGACTTCATCCAGGAAACCGTCTCCCAGCACCAGCCCCTGCTCGCCTCCCGGGGCATCGCCTTCGAGGTGGAATGCGAGCCGGACCTGATCTGGCCCTTCGACACCGACCTGGTGGGCGGCGTGGTCGGCCACGCCCTCAACAACGCCATCCACTACACCGGCAGCCGCATCCGCCTGGTAGCCCGGCGCGGCGCCGAGGGCCTGGAGCTGCGCGTCGAGGACGATGGCCGGGGCTATCCGCAGAAGATGCTCGACGACGGCGTGGCCGCCATGCAGGGCGTGGATTTCCAGGGCGGCAGCACCGGCCTGGGCCTCTACTTCTCGGCCATGGTCGCCCGCATGCACCGCAACAAGGGCCAGACCGGCAGCATCCGCCTGGAAAACGGCGGTGCCTGGGGCGGCGGCTGCTTCGTCCTGAACCTGCCCTAAGCATCACCGCACCACCGCATCGCCGCGCCGCCCCCGACAACAACAAGACCGAACGCCATGAGCACACCCCAACAGCTGCCGGTGGATTTCGCCAGCAAGAGCTTTTTGATCATCGACGACTTCCACGGCATGCGCAGCATTCTGCGCGACATCCTGCGCTCCTGCGGGGTTAACACGCGCAACATCGCCACCGCCGCCAACGGCGGCGAGGCCATCGCCCTGCTGGAAAAGAACCGCTTCGACGGCGTGCTGTGCGACTTCAACCTGGGGGCCGGCAAGAACGGCCAGCAGGTGCTCGAGGAAGCCAAGTACCGCAACCTGGTGGGGCCGGGCTGCGCCTGGATCATGATCACCGCCGAAAAGACCGCCGACGTGGTGATGGGCGCTGCCGAGTACCAGCCCGACGCCTACCTGATCAAGCCGATCACCGAGGCGACGCTGCGCCTGCGCCTGGACAAGATCTGGGCCAAGAAGGAAGCCTTCGCCGAGATCGACCAGGCGGTGCTCGACCAGGATTTCCTGCGCGCCGCCAAGCTGTGCGACCAGCGCCTGGCCACCGACCGCAGCAACGCCGGCGAGCTGCTGCGCCTCAAGTGCCAGATGCTGCTCGCCGCCGGCGAGCACGGTCCGGCCCGCACCCTGTGCAACGACATCCTGGCCCAGCGCGACGTGCCCTGGGCCAAGCTCGGCCTGGCCCGGGCCCACTTCGCCGCCGGCGAACTGGCCGAGGCCCGCGCCCTGCTCGAAGCCCTGGTGGAAGAGCAGCGCACCTTCCTGGAGGCCTACGACTGGCTGGTGACGGTGCTCAAGGCCCAGAACGACCTGACCAAGGCCGAGGAAGTGCTGGAGCGGGCCGCCCGCCTCTCCCCCAACTCGGTCACCCGGCAAAAGACCCTGGGCGAGGTGGCCCTGCACCTGGGCAAGCTCGACAACGCCGAAAAGGCCTTCCGCAAGAGCGTCGCCCTGGGCGAGCACTCGGTGCTCAAGACCGCCGACGCCTACCTGGGCCTGGCCAAGACCTGCAGCGCCCTGAACAACCCGAACGAAGCCTTGCAAGTGCTGGGCACCCTGACCAAACAGTTCGACGGCGACGAGGTGAAGGTCCAGGCCCTGGCCGCCGAGGGCCTGGTGCACCACCGGGCCGGCGACCCGATCGCCGCGCGCAAGGCCGCCCAGCGGCTGGGCGAAACCCTCACCAGCACCGGCGTGCGTCCGGACAGCGCCTCGACCCTGGAAATGGCCGAACTGATGCTGGTCACCGGCGAAAAGCAGCAGGCCGTGGCCCTGCTCCAGGACGCGGTGCGCAGCAGCCCCGAGGACACCGCCCTGCTCGGCCGCGTCCAGCAGGTGTTCGACGGCGCCAGCATGGGCGCCGAAGGCTCCGCCCTGGTGGAAGCCTCGCGCAAGGAGTCCGTGGAGCTGATGAACCAGGGCGTGCTGCTGATGCGCGACGGCAAGTTCGACGAAGCCCTGGCCGCCCTGCGCACCGCCTGCGAGCGCCTGCCCGGCAACATCCGGGTGCTGCTCAACTTCGCCCACCTGGCCCTGAGCATCATGCAAAAGACCGCCGTCGACCCGGCCCTGGCGGACGAGGTGCGCGCACGCCTGGCCACGGTGCACCGCCTGTCCCCGGGTGAAAAGCGCTACGTCCAGCTGATGCGCCAGGTGGATACCCTGACCCGCTGATCCGGGGAGGCGGGATACGGAGCCACCGGGGCACGCGGGCACGCCGCCATGCAGACACGCTTGCCGCCTAGGGTGAGATTTTCGCCTGGGCGGCGGGCCGCATCGCCCGCCCGCCGGAGGATTCATGCATAAAGCGCAAGCATGCTTCCGGACAAATAGCGCAAAGTCCGCACCGGTTGCCGAGCTTGCCGCTTCAATCGGCATGATTCACGACCAAAACGCATAAACCGCAAACCACTCCCCACGCCCCTACCGCCATGGAATTTTCCCCCGCCCTGGTCCCCGGCAGCCTCGTCGTCCGGCGCAACCGCTTCGTCGCCGAAGTGCGCCTCGACGACGGCGCCCTGGTCGAGGCCCACTGCCCCAACACCGGCGCCATGCACGGCTGCAAGGCCCCGGGCAGCCGGGTGTGGCTGTCGGCGGCGACCAACCCGGAGCGCAAGCTGGCCTGGACCTGGGAACTGGTGGAACCCCTGGAAGCCCCCGGCGTACTGGTCGGCCTGCACACCGGCCGCACCAACGCCCTGGTGCGCGAGGCCATCGAGGCCGGGCGCATCGCCGAACTCACCGGCTACGGCGCCATCCGCGCCGAGGTGCCCTACGGCGGCGACAACGGCCGGGGCGGCAAGCGCAGCCGCATCGACCTGCTGCTGGAAAACGACGGCCGCCCACCCTGCTACGTGGAAGTGAAGAACGTCACCGCCATCGCCGATCCCGGCCCCCACAGCCGCGGCCTGGGCTTCTTCCCCGACGCGGTGACCGAGCGCGGCACCAAGCACCTGCGCGAACTGATCGACGTCGTCGCCGCCGGCCAGCGCGCCGTCCTGTTCTTCTGCGTGCAGCGCGGCGACGTGAACGAAGTGCGCCCCGCCGACCACATCGACCCGCTCTACGGCCGCACCCTGCGCGAAGCCCTCGCCGCCGGGGTCGAGGCCCTGGCCTACGCCGCCACCGTCACCCCCACCGCCCTGCGCCTGGAACGGCGGCTGGCGGTGGTTTGCCCCTGAGCGGGACCGGCGCGGATGCCGGCGGGCGCGTTGGGTGCATTGCCGGCGTACAGGCCAGCTCGCCAAACCCCGCGCCAGTATTGAATCTCCAGGCAGGCATTGCGGGGAACAAGGACTGGCGCTGAGTTTCAGGCAGGTGCAGCCAAGATCGGCCACTCGCGCGGCGTTCCCGCCCAGTGCCTCACAGATGTTTGAAGACAAAAAGCCGCCCGGGGAACCGGACGGCTTTTTTTCTGCCACCGACCATCGTCGCTGGGCGGCGAAAATCCGCCCCCCCCAGCACCAGCGCCTTGACCGACGCCGGCCTTCCCTTTGGCCTGCCGCTATCCCACGGCACGGTGTCGATTCGCGGACCGGCTTAAACCGGCATAACGGCAATGCCCGGTTTGCGGGAAGGCGGTTGATGGCTCGCCAAAGGCCCCCGCCCGCGACCTGCGGGCCGGGCACCCGGACTACCAGGTGAAATCGTCCGGAATCTTATAGTCGGCGTAGGGATCGTCCGCATCCACCTCGGTGCTGGGCTTGCTGACCCGCACGACGATGGAGGCATCCCGCTCGGCAATCTTGTCGGCGACCACCTTGGGCACCAATTCGAAGGACTCGCCCTGGCGGACGATCACCAGCCGCCCGGCGGTCAGGTGCCCCTGGACCGCGGCCGATACGTACAGCCGTTCGATCTTGCTGCCGTAGGTGAAGTTATAGGCAATATCGCCGCCGCCCTTGCTCTGGCGGCTCTGCTGCACCATCTGGGTAATCTGCGCCGCAACGGCATTCTGTGTGGCGGCGGCAGCGCGCTGGGCATTCAGTTCGCGGGCCCGCTCGGCATTCTTGCGCTGGGTTTCCTGGGCCGCCAGACGCGCTTCGTCGACCGTTTGCACGCCGGTCCGACGCTCGTCCTTCTTCTGCTTGCTCTTCTCGTGGTTGGCCTGCTTGACCTTCTTCTGGCTGACCAGGCCGGCTTTCAAAAACTGATCCTGCAACGAGGCCATGTGTAGCGCTCCGTGAAGTGAGTCCGCCCGGCTGAACGGCGTCAGCCGGCGAAAGGGCGCTAGCTTAGCAAAAGTGCGATCCGGGCTGCTGTCGGCACGTTGACCGCCATATTTTGGCTCGTCACTTTCTGCAAAGACGAGAAGAGCGGCCCCCACGAGCCCAGCCCGTGGGAGGTCCCTCTTGGCGGAATCATTAGGCCAGACCAGCACCAAACCTACTTTTTGCCACCACCAGCAGGTGCATTGCTGCGGCCTCCGCCGGATGGATTGCCTGTTCCACTGGGCCATCCGCCACCATTCCCTTGACCACGGCCACCGCCGCTTGACGCGCCGCCCCTACTACCACCTTGGGAGCCCCCCCGACCACCACCGCCTTGGGAGCCACCGCTACGACCGCCGCCACTACCGCCACCTTTACTCATTTTTATCTCCTTACCGGATCACTAGAGTTGCATCACTCTCCGGCTCAGTGATGCATTTCGAAATGCTTGGCCTACATAGGATGCGCCCATGAAAGTCGGGGCGATTCAATCATCGGTTTCTGAGTGACTGCTTAGATTGAAAGTAGTTGCTCGTGAAGGGCTGTTTCATCATCCACTTTGGCTGATGACCAAATAAAAAAGCCGCCCATCAGGGCGGCTTTTACATTGCCGGGAACAGGCAGCGGAACTACATCACACCCGCCCCTTCGCCCTTACCACCGCCGCCTTGACCTGCTCCGGCGCGGTCCCGCCGATGTGGTTGCGCGCTGCCAACGATCCTTCGATGGTCAGGCAGGTGGCCACGTCGGACTGGACCAGGGGGGAGAAGGCTTGCAGTTCGGCCAGGGTCAGGTCGGCCAGGTCCTTGCCCTGGGCTTCGGCGGCCTTGACCGCCAGGCCCACGACCTCGTGGGCTTCGCGGAAGGGCAGGCCCTTCTTGGCCAGGTAGTCGGCCAGGTCGGTGGCGGTGGCGAAGCCTTCGGCCAGGGCGCCGCGCATGCGCTCGGGGCGGGCTTCGATGCCGGCCATCATGTCGGCGAAGATGCGCAGGGTGTCGATCACCGTGTCGGCGGAGTCGAACAGGGGCTCCTTGTCTTCCTGGTTGTCCTTGTTGTAGGCCAGGGGCTGGCCCTTCATCAGGGTGAGCAGGGCCACCAGGTTGCCGTTGGTGCGGCCGGTCTTGCCCCGTGCCAGTTCGGGCACGTCCGGGTTCTTCTTCTGCGGCATGATCGAGCTGCCGGTGCAGAAGCGGTCGGCGATCTTGACGAAGCCGAAGCGCGGGTTCATCCACAGCACCAACTCTTCGGAGAGGCGCGAGAAGTGGGTCATCAAGAGCGAACAGGCGGCACAGAATTCGATGCCGAAGTCCCGGTCGGACACCGCGTCCAGGGAGTTTTCGCAGACGCCGTCGAAGCCCAGTTCCTTTGCCACGAACTCCCGATCGATCGGGTAGGTGGTGCCGGCCAGGGCGGCGGAGCCCAGGGGCAGGCGGCTGACGCGCTTGCGGCAGTCGAGGAAGCGCTCCTTGTCGCGCTGGGTCATCTCGAAGTAGGCCAGCAGGTGGTGGCCGAAGGTCACCGGCTGGGCCACTTGCAGGTGGGTGGAGCCGGGCATCGGCGTGGCTGCTTCCTTCTCGGCCAGCACCAGCAACGCGGTCTGGAACTGCTGGATCAGGGCGACGATGGAATCGATGGTGTCGCGCAGCCACAGGCGGATGTCGGTGGCCACCTGGTCGTTGCGCGAACGGCCGGTGTGCAGGCGCTTGCCGGCGTCCCCCACCAGGGTGGTGAGGCGCTTTTCGATGTTGAGGTGCACGTCTTCCAGATCGAGCTGCCATTCGAACTGGCCGGATTCGATCTCGGCCACGATCTGGGCCATGCCCCGCTCGATGTCGGCCAGATCGGAGGCGGCGATGATGCCCTGCTTGGCCAGCATCTTGGCGTGGGCGAGGGAGCCGCGGATGTCCTGGCGCCACAGGCGCTTATCGAAGTCGACCGAGGCGGTGTAGCGCTTGACCAGGTCGGACATGGGCTCGGAGAAACGGCCGGCCCAGGTGTAGTTGGCGGGGGCGGCGGAAGAAGCGGGGGATTGGCTCATGATGGGTAAATGCATGGACTACAATGCGCAGGCCAGCCGCCGCGAACACCTCATGCGCGAAGCCCGCCCGGTGCAGTCCGGAAACCATGGATAAAACAGAAAGTATACGGCAAAACCCGTCCGCCCCCCCGGCCAGCCCGCCGCCGCTGCTACCGCTGTTGCCGGATACGCGCAATCTGGGCGTGTGGCTGCGCATTCTGCTCGGCGCCAACGGGCTGGCGGCGGCCGCCGCCCTGGTGAAGGCGCCCCACCTGGGGGACTGGCCCGGGGTGTTCACCCAGTTCGCCGCCTTCGTCGAGCCGCTGCTGCTCGCCATCCTGCCCATTCTCGCCGCCCTGCGCGAACCCCTGCGCCGCCTGCCGCCCCGGGCCGGCCAGGGCGCGGTGGTGGGGGTGGCGGTGCTGCTGGCCATCGGGCTGTTCGATTTCTGGCGTTTCTTCGGCCTGACCGAGGCCCGGGCCGACGAGCTGCTGCGCGCCGCCCTGCTCGCCGCCATGGCCGCCGCCCTGCTGCTGGCCTATTTCGAGCTGCGCGCCCGGGCCTTTCCCAAGGCGGTGGCCGAGGCCCGCCTGCAAGCGCTCAACGCCCGCATCCGCCCCCATTTTTTGTTCAACAGCCTGAATGCGGTGCTCGGCCTGATCCGCCGCGACCCGCTGCGGGCCGAAACCGCCCTGGAAGAGCTGGCCGACCTGATCCGGGTGCTGATGCGCGACGCCCGGGAGCTGACGCCCCTGTCCGAGGAAATCGCCCTGACCCGCCAGTACCTGGACCTGGAAAAGCTGCGCCTAGGCGAACGTCTCCAAGTGGAATGGCACATCGCCGACGTGCCCGGCGAGACCCGGGTGCCGCCCCTGATGCTCCAGCCCCTGGTGGAGAACGCCGTCTATCATGGCGTCGAGCCCCTGGCCGACCCGGGGCCGGTGCGCATCGCCTTCGCCCGGGACAGCGGCGGCGGCATGAGCATCGCCGTGACCAACGACGCTACGCCCCAGTCCGCCCACAGCAACGGCAACCGCATGGCCCTGGCCAACGTGCGCGAGCGCCTGGCCCTGCATTTCGACCTGGAGGCGCGCCTCGACGCCGGCTTCGAGGCCGGCCGCTACGTGGTGCGCATCCACCTCCCCCTCACCGCCCCGCGCTGATATTTTCCGGCTTCCGACATTGCCAACACCCGCCGCCCCTCGCCAGCCTTCGCCCATGAACGACGCCCCGCTCAACATCCTGCTCGTTGACGACGAGCCCCTGGCCCGGGAACGGCTGCGCACCCTGCTCGCCGACCTGGCTCCGACCCTGCCGACCCGGGTGGTGGGCGAGGCCGAGGACGGCGAAGCCGCCCTGGCCCTGGTCGTCGCCGCCCCGCCGGAGCAACGACCCGACGCGGTGATCGTGGACATCCGCATGCCGCGCATGGACGGCCTGGAACTGGCCCAGCACCTGGCGCGGCGCGCCGGCGAGGCGCCGGCGGTGATCTTCGCCACGGCCTACGACGACCACGCCCTCCAAGCCTTCGAGGTGGATGCGGTGGATTACCTGGTCAAGCCGGTACGCCTGCCCCGCCTGGCCGCCGCCCTGGACAAGGTGCGGCGCCGCCGGGGCGAGGCCGCCGGCCCGGCGGCCCACACCGTCACCGCCCTGGACGGGCTGCGCGACCGGCTCCAGGCCGGCGGGCGGCGCTTCCTCTCCTGCCACGAGCGGGGCCGCATCCTGCTGGTGCCGGTGGAGGCCATCCTCTACCTGCGCGCCGATACCAAATACGTGGCGGCCCGCACCCGGGAGCGGGAATTCCTGCTCGACGAATCCCTGGTGCGGCTGGAACAGGAATTCGCCGACCGGTTTGTCCGCCTGCACCGGGCCGTGCTGCTCGCCCGGGACGCCCTGGCCGGCGTGGAGCGGGCGCGCAGCGGCGAGGGCGCCAACGACGGCGCCGACGGCGGCGCAGCCGGCGAATCCTGGGTGGCCCTGGTGCAGGGCCTGACCGGGGCGGACGGCCGCCTGCCGATCAGCCGGCGCCAGTGGCCCCAAGTCAAAACCCTGCTGCGGGAGCCGTCATGATCGGCGTGCACGCCTTCCTCGTCGCCTGGTGGCGCGATCCCCTCACCGAGATCACCGCCGCCGTGCTGGGTCTCTCGCTGCTGCTGTGGGTCGGCCTGCCGGCGCGGCGCCGGCGCATCCGCAACACCGTGATCGTGTTCCTGCTCTGCCTGCTGGCCGAGATGGTCGGGGTGGGCCTGGAAACCGCCGCCTACCCCCGGGCCGCCCGGGTGTTGCAGGAAACCCTGATCCTGCTCGAAGGCTTCATCGTCATCCGCCTGGCCGGCATGACCCTGTTCCGCCTGGTGCTGGAGCGCCTGGGCATGGTCTCGCCGCGCATCGTCGAAGATTTGGTGGTGATCCTCGGCTACATCCTGTGGGTGCTGGCCCGGCTGTCCGCCGGCGGGGTGAACCTGACCGGCCTGCTCGCCACCTCGGCGGTGTTCACCGCCGTGATCGGCTTCGCCATGCAGGACACCCTGGGCAACATCCTGGCCGGCCTGGCCCTGCAATTCGACAGCTCGCTGCGCCTGGGGGACTGGATCAAGGTGGACGACCAGTCGGGCCAGGTGACTCAGATCAAGTGGCGCTACACCTCGATCCGCACCCGCAACGGCGAGACCGTGATCATCCCCAACAGCCACCTGATGAAGGGCAAGTACGTCCTCATCACCGACCCGGAACTGGGCGGGGTGCGCTGGCGCCGCTGGGTGTGGTTCTCGGTGGACTACAGCGTCCCCGCCGCCGATGTGGCCCGCCTGGCCGAGGCCAGCGTCGCCGAGGCCGACCTGGCCAACGTGGCCAAGGCCCCGCCGCCCAACTGCGTGGTGATGGACTTCGGCCCCGGCTTCGTCCGCTACGCCCTGCGCTACTGGCTCACCGACGCCCTCCAGGACGACCCCACCGACTCGGTGGTGCGCCGCCACGTGCTCGCCGCCCTGCAACGCCACGGGCTGCGGGTGGCCCTGCCCGACCAGGTGGTGCACCTGGTGCAGGAAGGCGACAAGCACCGCCGCCGGGTGCTGGAGCGGGAACGGCAACGGCGCCTCAAGGCCCTGGAGAACGTGCCCCTGTTCGCTCCCCTCACCCCCGAGGAACGGGCCCAGGTGGCCGACGGACTGGTCTACGCGCCCTTCGCCGCCGGCGACGCCATGACCCGTCAGGGTGCCGTGGCCCACTGGCTGTACATCGTCATCAGCGGCACCGCCGAGGGCTGGTACCAGCCGGAGCGCGGCGGCCCGATCCTGATCGAGACGGTGGAAGCCGGCCAGGTGTTCGGCGAACTGGGGCTGATGACCGGGGTGCCCCGGGCAAACACGGTGCTGGCCAAGACCGACGTGGAAGCCTACCGCCTCGACAAGAGCACCTTCGAGACCATCCTCCACGAGCGCCCCGAACTGGCCGAGGCCCTCACTCCCCGGCTGCTCGCCCGCCAGCAGCAGCTCGACGCCCTGCGCGCCGCCGCCCACGTGGAGGAGCCGGCACCGCAGCGCCACTCCAGCGACATGCTCGAACGGGTGAAGGCCTTCTTCTCGCTCCAGGGCGCGGCGGACGATCAGCCGGCGGACCCGACCCAGCCCCCGGGCAACTCCAGCTCGAGATAGGCCCCGTCGCCGCCGATACCGGCGCCCAGTTGGCGGGAGCCGCCCCGGGCGTAGAAGGCCAGGGCGGTGCGGTTGGCGCACAGGCATTTCAGGCGCCAGGGCGGCGCCACCCGTTGCGCCAGGGCCGCCAGCAGCTGGGGCGCGACGCCGCGGCGGCGCCATTGCGGCGCCACGTAGAGGTGGTGGATGAAGCCGTCCGCCGTCCAAACCGCCAGCAGGCCCGCCACGGCACCGTCGCCCGCCACCGCCACCAGCACCAGCTCCCCGGCCGAATCGGCGGCAAAATCCGCCTCGGCGGCGCGCTGCCGGGCCAGGGGCGGCAGCCAGTCGGCCTCGCTGCGGCACTGCCGGTACAAGGCCTGCAAGGCTGGGGCGTCCGCCTCGGCGGCGAGGCGGATCAGGAACGGCGGCGCCATGTCTGCCAGCGCTCCTTACCGGCGAACACCGGCAGGGAATCGCCCACCAGCTCGTCCTCTTCCCGCATGAAATGGGGCGACAGCAGCGCCTCCAGCCGGGCCGGATCGCAGGCGAAGGGCGGGCCGCCGGCTTCCTCACCGACGATGAAGAAGCCCGCCAGCAAGCCCCCCGGCGCCACCAGCCGGGCCATGGCGGCGGCGTAGTCGGGCCACAGCTTGCGCGGCAGGGCGCACAGGAAGGCGCGCTCGAACACCAGGTCGTAGGCCGTCTCCGGCGCGTGGGCGAAGAAGTCGGCGCACAACAGGGTGCCGCCCCAGCCGGCCAGCTGGGCCTCGGCCTTGGCCACCGCCTCCCGGGAGAAGTCCAGAGCGGTGACCCGGTGCCCGGCGCCGTCGAGCAGGGCCGCCTCGTAGGCGGTGCCACAGCCGGGGACCAGCACCCGGCTGGCGGGGCGGGCGGCGAAGAAGCGGCGGAAGGCCTGCGGCAGCCCGTCGCAACTGCCCACGTCCCAGGGCATCACCCCTTCGGCAAAACGCTTGTCCCAGAAATCCGGTGTCTCCGGCCGCTGGCTGGCGGGTTTTTGCTCGCTCGACGGAACGCCACTATCCACGGGCTTTTCCAAGGCACATCCTCCAGAAATCAATAAAAACGCCATTCTCCAGGCAGGGTGCCCGAAGAATGGCGCCAGTTCTAGGGTTTCAGACAGGCATGCAAGAAATGCCACGGCCGGCCCCGGGCGACGAGGCCCGGGGCCGCCCGCCGTCAGCCGCTGTTGCGCAGGCCGGCGGCGATGCCGTTGATCGAGATGTGGATGCCGCGACGCACCCGCTCGTCCGTCTCGCCGGCCCGGTGGCGGCGCAGCAGTTCGACCTGGACGTGGTTGAGCGGGTCCATGTAGGGGAAGCGGTTGCGGATCGAACGCTTGAGCAGCGGGTTGTCGGCCAGCAGTTCGCCCTGGCCGGCGATGGCCAGCAGCGCCCGGTGGGTGCGCTGCCATTCGCCGACGATGCGGCCAAACACCTGCTCGCGCAGCACCGGGTCGGCCACCAGCCCGGCGTAGCGCGAGGCGATGCCCAGGTCGGTCTTGGCCAGCACCATGTCCATGTTCGAGTGCAGGGCGCGGAAGAAGGGCCAGGTGCGGTACATGGTCTGGAGCCGGGCCAGGCCCTCGCGCTCACCAACTTCGGCCAGCCACTGCTCCACCGCCGCGCCGAAGCCGTACCAGCCGGGCAGCATCAGGCGGCACTGGGACCAGGAGAACACCCAGGGGATGGCGCGCAGGTCCTCAATGCGATCGGAGGCCTTGCGCGAAGCCGGGCGGCTGCCGATGTTAAGGTCGGCGATCTCGGCAATGGGCGTCGATTCGCGGAAGTACTGGACGAAGCCCGGGGTCTCGTAGACCAGGTTGCGGTAGGCGCCGAAGGCCAGGGCGGACAGGCGCTCCATGACCGGGTAGTAGGCCTGGGCGCCGTTGCCGTCGCTGCTCGCCTCCTTCTCCGGGTCGAGCAGGGAGGCTTCCAGGGTGGCTGCCACCAGGATCTCCAGGTTGCGCCGGCCGATTTCCGGGTTGGCGTACTTGGCGCCGATCACCTCGCCCTGCTCGGTGATGCGGATCTGCCCCTGCACCGCGCCCTTGGGCTGGGCCAGGATGGCCTGGTAGCTGGGGCCGCCGCCCCGGCCGACGGAACCGCCGCGGCCGTGGAACAGGCGCAGACGCACGCCGTGGGCGGCGGTGACGGCGGTGAGGGCGGTTTCGGCCTTGTACAGTTCCCAGCCGGAGGTGAGGAAGCCGCCGTCCTTGTTGCTGTCGGAGTAGCCGAGCATCACTTCCTGGGTGTCCCGGCGCGAGGCCACCAGGCGGCGGTACACCGGCAGGTCGAGCAGGCGGGCCATGGTCGGGCCGGAGGCCTGGAGGTCGCCGATGGTCTCGAACAGGGGAATGATGTTCACCGCCAGGGTCGGCTGGCCATGCTCGAAGGTGAGCAGGCCCGATTCCTTGAGCAGCAGGGCCACTTCGAGCAGGTCCGAGGCGCCGTCGGTCTTGGAGATGATGCAGTTGGGCAGGGCGGCGTCGCCGTAGCGTTCGCGCAGCTCCCGGGCGGCGAAGAAGATGGCCAGCTCGCCCCGGGTCTCGTCGCCGTAGTCCAGGTAGGGCGAGTGCAGCAGGCGCGGCGATTCCAGCTCGCTGGCGAGCAGGGCGATGCGCTCGTCCTCGGACAGGGCCGAATAGTCGGCGCAGCGCCCGGCCAGGGCCAGCAGCTCGGCCACGGTGCGCTCGTGCACGTCGGAGTTCTGGCGCAGGTCGATGGGGGCCAGGTGGAAGCCGAACACCTGCACGGCCCGTTGCAGCCGCTTCAGCCGCCCCTTGGCGAGGCGGGCGCCGCCGTGGCCGTTGAGGGATTCGGCCAGGACCGCCAGGTCGGCCTCGAATTCGGCCGGGCTGGCGTAGGCCGGGGCCTCGCCCTTCTCGTGGCGCACCGGCTCGTGGTGGTCCAGGGCCCGGGCGGTGGCCGCCAGGCGGGCGTAGATGCCGATCAGGGCACGCCGGTAGGGCTCGTCCTGGCGGTGCGGCGAGGCATCCGGCGAATGAGCGGCCAGGGCGCGCAGGGCCTCGCTGACCGGCACCAGCAGTTCGGACAGGGGCAGCTCGCTGCCCAGGGCGTGCGCCTCTTCCAGGTAGTGCTCCAGGGCCGCCGACGATTGCAGGCGCAGGGCCCAGCGCAGGATGTCGGCGGTGACGAAGGGGTTGCCGTCCCGGTCGCCGCCGATCCAGCTGCCCAGGCGGAAGAAGGCGGGCAGGTTCCAGTCCTGCTGCGGGTAGCGGGCGCGCAGCAGGTCCTCCAGACGGCCGTACAGGCGCGGTACTTCATCGAAGAAGGTGTCGTCGTAGAAGGCGATGCCGTTCTTCACCTCGTCGATCACGCGCAGGCGCTGGGGGCGCAGCATGCGGGTGCGCCACAGGGTGAGCACGGCGGTGGCCAGGGCCTCGTCGTTTTCCGCTTCTTCTTCCGGGGTCAGCTTGGTGCGGTCCCGGGCATCCAGGTGGCGGGCGATGGCCCGCTCGCTGCGCAGGATGCTCTTGCGCTGGACTTCGGTGGGGTGGGCGGTGAGCACCGGCGAGACCAGGGCGTTGGCCAGGCAGTCGGCCAGGGTCTCCGGAGCCACGCCTTCGGCGGCGAGGCGGTCCAGGGTGTGGGCCAGGTCGCCCTCCCGGGCCTTGGAGCCGGCGATGTCGTGGGCGCGGCGGCGGCGGATGTGGTGCTGGTCCTCGGCGATGTTGGCCAGGTGCAGGAAATAGGTGAAGGCGCGCACCACCGAGATCATGGTGTCCCGGGGCAGGCCGTCGAGCAGGACTTCGAGCTGCTGGCGGGCCTCCTGGTCGGCGTCCCGGGCGAAGCGCACGGCCAGCTGGCGCACCTGCTCGACCACGGCGAAGGTCTCGGTCCCTTCCTGGTCGCGGACGGTATCGCCGATCAGCCGCCCGAGCAGGCGGATGTCGTCGCGGAGCGGCTTGTCCTTGCTGGACAGGTCGGGCGCGGAATCGAGAGCGGAGAAAGCGGGGGAACCGGCGGGCAACGTCATGGAAGATCCGAAAAAAGGGAGTCGAAGAGAAACGCTACGGGAACCAGACAACGGGACAGCAAAAATACCGCAGAAGCGCGGAAAACAGCAGGGGGAAAGGCGAGAAAGGGCGAGAAAAAATGCGCACGGAAGCAGGACGCCGGCCGGCCGCCAAATCCGCTGCGTTAGGACTCCGCCGGATGCTTCCACTATGGCACCGGCGCCAGGCACCGCAAGCGGCCGCCGGCGGCCCAGAGAATCAGCGAATCGCGGGGGAGCGGGGAAGCAGGGGGGCAGTTCAACGCCGCGGCGGCGCGGCCAACGCGGCCCGGGCGGCCTTGAGGGATTCGTCCAGGTAGGCGGCGTAGAAGTCGGGCAGGCGCACGCCGACGATGGGGGCGGTCAGCTCCCGGCCGTCGGGGCCGTAGAAGGCCACCACCGGCACCAGGGCGACCTTGCCCGCCTTGGCGAAGGCGTCGTGGCGGGTGGCGCGGCCGGCGAAGTCGCGCAGGGGCGTGTCGGCGTCCTGGTCCACCTGGCGCACCACCAGGGTGGCGTCCCGGTCGGCCAGGGGCTTGAGCCATTCGCGCCGCACCTGCTCGCACCAGGGACAGTCGCGCCGGCTGTAGAGCACCACCAGGGGCTGGCCGGCCCGGGCGGCACGGGCCGCCTCGGCTTGCAGGTCCCGGGCGCGGGGCAGCGGGGTGAGCTTGGCCGGCAGGCGCGGCACCTCGGCGGCCGGCGGCGCAAATTCGTCCGGCACCACGGGGGAGGCGGCCAGGGCGGGGCCACCCAGCGCCAGGGCCAGGGGAATGGCGAAGACGGAGGAAAGACGAAGAATGCGGTGCGGCGAACGGCGCGAGGCAAGCGCCTTGGCGCAGATCAAATCCCGGGCCATAAAAAGTACGGCAAAAACAGCCTTCGGCCCCGCCGGAACGGGCTTGAGGGCGGCGGCGGCACCCCGCCCCCATGCTAGAATTTTCGTCATCACCAACGCTTCGGAAGAATTGTCGTGTCCCACGCCCGTCTGGTCATCGCCTCCCGCGAATCGCGCCTTGCCATGTGGCAGGCGGAACACGTTCGGGACCGGCTGCGCAGTTTATATCCCGCCTCCGAGGTCGTCATCCTGGGCATGACCACCAAGGGCGACCAGATCCTCGACCGGCCCCTGTCCACCATCGGCGGCAAGGGCCTGTTCATCAAGGAACTGGAAGTGGCCATGGCCGAGGGCCGGGCCGACCTGGCGGTGCACTCCATGAAGGACGTGCCCATGGAACTGCCCGAGGGCTTCGCCCTGCCGGTCATCTCGGCCCGGGAAAATCCCCGCGACGCCTTCGTCTCGCCCCGCTACGCGAGCCTGGACGAGCTGCCCGAGGGCGCCGTCGTCGGCACCTCCAGCCTGCGCCGCGAGGCCATGCTGAAGAAGCGCTACCCCCACCTCAAGGTGCACAGCCTGCGCGGCAACCTGGACACCCGCCTGCGCAAGCTCGACGAGGGCCAGTACGACGCCATCCTGCTGGCCGCCGCCGGTCTGATCCGCCTCGGCCTGGAAGCACGCATCCGCGCCGTGCTGCCCGCCGAGGTCAGCCTGCCCGCCCCGGGCCAGGGCGCCCTGGGCATCGAGGTGCCCACCGGCCGGCCGGAAATCGCCGAGGCCGTGGCCCCCCTCAACGACCCCACCACCGCCTTCTGCGTCACCGCCGAGCGCGCCTTCTCACGCCGCCTGGGCGGCAGCTGCCAGATTCCCCTGGGCGCCTACGCCCTGATGGACAACGGCCAGGTCTGGCTGCGCGGCTTCATCGCCACCCCGGACGCCAGCAGTTGGATCGACGGCGAGATCAGCGGCCCCGTGGCCACCCTGGCCGACGCCGCCAAGCTCGGCGACGCCCTGGCCAGCGAGCTGATCGGCCGCGGTGCCGACGCCATCCTCCAAACCCTGGCCTGCGCCTGAACGGCGCGCCTGCCGTGACCGCCCCCTCCCGGCCCGCAGCCCCTGACCAGCCGGCCGCCCCCGGTAGCCCGGCCAGCCCCCTGGCCGGGCGTACCGTGGTGGTCACCCGCCCCCGGGATCAGGCCGCCGTCCTGGCCGCCGGCATCGAGGCCCTGGGCGGCGCGGCCCTGATCCTGCCGGCGCTGGAGATCGGCCCGGTGGACGACGACGGCGCCCTGCGCGCCGCCGCCGCCCGGCTGGCCGACTTCCGGCTGGCCGCCTTCGTCAGTCCCAACGCGGTGCACCATGCCTGGACCGCCTTGGGCCCGGCGGTGGCCGCCCTGGGCGGCTGGCCCCAGGATCTGACCGCCGCCGCCGTGGGCGAATCCACCGCCCAGGCCCTACGTGACCTGGGGGTGCCCCGGGTGCTGGTGCCCCGGGACCGTTTCGACTCCGAAGGGCTGCTGGCCATGACCGAGCTGTGGCACGTGGCCGGCTGGAAGGTGGTGATCTTCCGCGGCGACGGCGGCCGGGAACTGCTCGCCGACACCCTGCGCACCCGCGGCGCGGCGGTGGAGCACGTGGCCTGCTACACCCGGCGCGGCCCCGCCGACGGCGGCCGGGCCCTGGCCGAGGCCCTGGCCGCCGGCCAGATCGATGCCCTGACCATCAGCTCCTCCGAAGGCTTGCGCCACCTGCACGACCTGTTGCCCGCCGACCAGCGCCGGCACCTGGCCGCCCTGCCCAACTTCGTCCCCCACCAGCGCATCGCGGAGACCGCCAGCGCCCTCGGCCACTCCAGCGTCATCCTCACCCCCCCGGCCGACAACGGCTTGCTCGAAGGCCTGTGCGGCTATAATTGGCCCCAGGGCTGCTGAGAACGGGACCGCCGCCGGCCGGACGCCATGCATCCGCCGCGCCGCCCTCCTCCCCGGCCGAACCGCCCGCGCTCCGGGCGCGCCCACTCCGACGCCGCGACAAGAACATGAACGACACCCCCGACCTGCCCCCTCCGTCCTCGGCTCCGGCCCCCTCGCCCGCCCCGGCGGCGAGCGCGGCCCCCGAATCCACTGCCCCTCCCGCCCGCCGCAAGGCCGGCCCCGGCGCCTGGGCCAACCCCTGGCTGGCGGTGGCCATTGCCGGCATCGGCCTGGCCGGCTGGCAATGGCTGGAAACCCGGGGCAAGCTCAACGGCACCCAGCAGGAAGTGGCCAAGCGCCTGGCCGACAGCGATGCCCTGGTGCGCGAAGCCCGCACCCTGGCCCGCCAGTCCCAGGACGCCACCACCCAGCTGACCGCCAAGGTCGGCGCCCTGGAAGCCAAGATCGCCGAATCCCAGAGCCAGCAGGCCGCCCTGGAAAACCTCTACCAGGAACTGGCCCGCAATCGGGACGAGCAGTTTCTCGCCGAGATCGACCAGAACCTGAGCGCCGCCAGCCAGCAGTTGCAACTGGCCGGCAACGTGCAGGCCGCCATCACCGCCCTCCAGGCCGCCGAGGCGCGCCTGGCCCGGGCCGAGCAGCCGCGCCTGATCCCCCTGCGCAAGGCTATCGCCCGGGACCTGGACAAGCTCAAGTCCCTGCCCTTCGCCGACGTGCCGGGCATGAGCCTGCGCCTGGAGAACGCCGTGTCCTCGGTGGACAACCTGCCCCTGGCCTTCGAGGGCCGGCCCCGCGGCGACGATTCCCATGACGCGCGCAAGGCCGCCCCGGGCAAGGACGCCAAGCCCACCGCCGAACCCAACCTGTTCGCCCGCCTGGGCGGCGACATCTGGAACGAGGTGAAGGGCTTGGTGCGCATCCAGCGCTTCGACCGCCCCGAACCCGCCCTGCTCGCCCCGGACCAGTCTCTGTACCTGCGCGAGAACCTCAAGCTGCGCCTGCTCAACGCCCGCCTGGCCCTGCTCTCCCGCGACCAGTGGACCTTCCGCAACGAGCTGAAGGTGTCCCAGGATTGGCTGGCACGCTTCTTCGACGTGCGCGACCGCAACGTGGCCGCCACCCAGAACACCCTGAAGCAACTGGCCTCGGCCGAGATCAGCATCGACCTGCCCCAGATCAGCGACAGCCTGGCAGCCCTGAAGGCCCTCAAGCAGGGTCCCCAGAAAGACCGCAAGTAAGGACGCGCCATGAAAGGTCTGTTCTGGATACTCGCCCTGTTCGCCGCCGCCGTGGGCGGCGCCATGCTGCTGCGCGGCAACGAAGGCTACGCCCTGCTGGTGGTCCCGCCCTGGCGGGTCGAAATCAGCCTCAACTTCCTGGTGATCGCCCTGGTGGCCGGTTTCGCCGTGCTCTACCTGCTGCTGCGCGGCATCGCCGTGGCCGCCGGCCTGCCCGGCCGGGTGCGCGCCTTCCGCGCCCGCCGCGCCGCGCGCAAGTCCGCCGCCACCTTCCAGGAGGCCCTGCGCCTCTATCTGGAAGGGCGCTACGGCCAGGCCCTGCGCCGCGCCGCCGACGCCCATGAAGGCGGCTACGCCGACGGCCTTCCGGCCCTGATCGCCGCCCGGGCCGCCCGGGCCATGCGCGAGCCGGAAAAGGAGCAGGAGTGGGTGCGCCGCGCCCGGGAAGACGGCAAGGACATCGAGGCCGCCTGCCTGATGAGCGAGGCCGAGAGCCTGGTCGAAGCGCGCCGCTTCAACGACGCCGTGACCGCCCTGCGCCGCCTCTACGACGCCTCGGGCCGGCACATCGCCGCCCTGCGCCTGGAGCTGAAGGCCCAGCAGGGGCGCAAGGACTGGGACGAGGTGATCCGCCTTACCCGCCTGCTGCAAAAGCGCAACGCCCTGGTGCCCGAGCTGGCCCGGGAAACCATCAGCCTGGCCCACCGGGAAGCGTTGCAGCGCCGCACCGGCGACACCCGGGCGATCCTGGCCTACGCCCGGCAGATTCCCGCCAGCGAGATGACGCCGCGCACCGCCTATGCGGTGGCCGAGGCCCTGCGCGACCAGGGGGCGCCGGCGGAAGCCCTGCACACCCTGGAAAACCACCTGGACAAGGAATGGTCGTCGCACCTGATCCGCCTCTACGGCCTGATCGACGACGGCGACGCCACGCCGCGCATCGCCCGGGCCGAGAAGTGGCTCAAGGAGCACAGCGACGACGCCGACCTGCTGCTCGCCCTGGGCCGTCTGTGCCAGCGCAAGCAACTGTGGGGCAAGGCCCAGAGCTATCTGGAAGCCTCCCTGTCGGTGGCCGAATCCCGGGATGCGCACCTGGAACTGGCCCGGCTATTCGACCAGCTGGAACGCCAGGACCAGGCCAACCGCCACTACCGGGCCGCCGCCCTACCCGCCCTGTCCTGATCGCATTCCTGATCGCATTCGGGACGCAGGCACCAGCACCATCACAGCAAAAACATAACTCTCAGGAGGGACCGTGATGTTGAATATCGACCTGCGCAAGATCTACCGCTTCACCCCGGTGGAGCCTCCCCCCAGCCCGGCGGAGCTGCCCCGGGGCGCCGAGTTCTACTACGAATGCCTGGACTGTACCGGCATCGTCAATTCAGTCCCCCACGTCAAGTCGGCCTGCACCTGCGGCAACCTGGCCGGGGCCGGCGGCGACCTGGACGTGAAGGACCCCGCCCGGGTCAAGGTGGTGACCGGCAGGCTGAAGTAAACCCGTCAGGTGAATGAACAAAGGGGCAACGGCCTGCGCCGTTGCCCCTTTGCCGTTAACGGTCCCGCCTTACGGCAGGACCGTCCCCCATGCGCCGCGTCATGCCGTGGCTTCGTCCTCGTCGAGCAGGGCCAGCTGCTCGGCCGTCAGCTCGGGGCGGCCGGCGGCCAGGGTGCGGCCCTGCACGGCCCGGGCAGTGCGGGACGCCTGGAGCGGCGAACGGTAGCCGCGCAGCGTGGTCCGCGCCCCGAGGGCGCCGACGTAGGCCAGGTCGTTGAGGTTGTCGAACAGCTCCCCCGTCGAAATCAGGCTGCCCGCCGTCAGCCCCAGGGTGGCCACCGGCGCAGCCGGGCTGGAGGCGCTGTAGACCAGGATCTGCTTGCCCCGGGCGAACCAGATGCGGTCGTTGTCGGCGGTGTACTGGGCGGACCAGAAGTAGCCCGGCGCCCCGCCGCTGAAGTCGTTGACCGTGACGAAGGTGGAGAAGTCGCTGGTGCTGACCAGCTTGCCCGCCATCTGCCAGCTGCTGTTGTAGGCGCCGAGCAGAATGTAGGCGGTAGTTCCCTTGAAGCTGATGTCGCGGAACTCGTAGGGGAAGGCGGCGCTGGGGCTCAACACGTCGATGACCGCCGCGGCACCGAGGTTGGCGGCGGTGTAGTCAATCTTTTGCAGGCGGGAGGCGGGGTTGTAGCTGCCCGCCATCTGGGAGCCGCCGATGGCGGCCACGTACAGATCGTTGCTCTGGGGGGCCAGGGAAAAGGCGTTCTTGGCGAAATTGCCGTTGTAGGCGTTGGCGCCGACGCTGATCGAACTGCCGCCGCTGACGGTGAAGCGCACCAACAGGCTGTTGGCGTAATTGCTCCAGGCGCTGTCGACGAACGTGAACAAGCCGTAGAGATTGCCCCCGACCACGGCCAAGGCCTGGCCGTGGGCAATGAAGCCGCTGGGCGTCAGGCCCGCCGGCAGGGTGTAGGACACCCCGGTCTGGGCGTAGGTGGTGGCATTGATTTCCACCACCCGGGCATTGTCGTAGTCGATGGCGTAGAGGTAGCTGCCGAACTTGACCAGGGAATAGAGGTTGGTGACGTTGGACCAGGTGGCCGTGGCCGGCGTCCCCGGCACCGCCGCGCCATAGACGTAGGCGGGCCTGGCCGTTCCGGCGGTGTAGTCGGTCACCGCGATGCGCAGGGTGCCGCCCCCGTCGGCGAACCCTTCCACCTTGGGGTCGCCGTTCAGGTCGGTTTTTTTCAGGTCAGGCAGCGGGGTCACCGTGCTCCCGTTGTCGACGATGCGCCCCGCCATGCCATGCCCGACGGGCGGGGTCTGGTTGTCGTAGTAATACACGCTGTAAGCGGTGAAAGTCGTTGCCATCGTGTTGCTCCTTCAATGAAGAAACGCAAGAGCCCACTTGCGCGGCAGCGCCGCCCGGCGGGGTTCGTGACCGGTGCTGCGGATGCATGTCCCGCTGTGCGCCGGTCAGAAGGTGTAGGCCAGGGTGGTGTAGAAGGTTCGGCCTTGCTGCGGATAGCCGACGTTGGACTTCACCTCGCGCAGCTCGGAGTACACCGAACCCCACGTCCCGCCCATGATGGCGCAGTCGGTGCCCGGGTCGCCGGTGATGACGGGGGCGCTGGGGGTGCACCCGTAGCGGTTATAGGGGACCGCCGTGACGCGGCCACCGGCCGTCTGCCTCGGTCCGGCATCGAAGAGGTCGATCACCCCGGCGGACAGGCGCCAACCCTTGTCGATCTTGTAGTGCGCCCCCAGGTCGAAGGTGGTCAGGGAGTTTTCCCAGGAGGTAACGTCGGTGTAGGTGCGGCCGGTGTGCTTGCCCTCGACGTAGGTGGTCAGGCGCCCCCCGAGGAAATGGAGATTGAGTCGCGCATTGGCCACGAGCAGGGGCGTGTACAGGGTGTGCACCGTCTTGCCGGGAAAGCGCTCCGTGCCGCTCGTCCCGCCGTTGTAGTACCAACCGCCGTTAACGTAGCGCCCCTCCTGCTGCGTCACCGCGAATTGCAGGTCGGCCCGGTCGCTCCAGGCCAGCTTGCCTTCCAGCTCCACCCCCTGGGTCAGGGTGTCGCCGGAGTTGATGTACTTGGCCGCAAGCGGCGTCGCGTACAGGGTGATGGCGTTGTCGGCCTCGCGCTGGAAATAGGTGAGGCGGAAGCCCCCGCGCAGCTTTTCGCCCAGGCGGCCGTCCCAACCAAAACCGAAGTCGCCGTTGCGCCCGGTTTCCGGCTTCAACTGGATGGCCCGGCCGTTGCTGTCGGCCCCCGGCACGTAGCCGATGCCGTTACCGTAGATTTCGTAGAAATTGGGGTAACGGATGTAATTGCCGTAGTTGCCGAACACCTGCCAGCCGCTGGTGAAATGCTTCTTCACGCTCAGGCTGCCGGTGGGCTCCCAGTCGTATTGCCCGGCGGGGCCGGCCAGGGGCGACCAGCGGCTGCCGATGACCGGGCCTTCGAGCTTTTCCAGGCGGCCGATGGGCGTGACCTGCAGGTTGCCCAGGGCGGCGACGGTAACCGTGTCCTGGACTTGCAGGTTGGTCTTGATGCGGCGGAATTCGGGGATGAAGTCGGAGGCCGGCGTGCGGCCGCTGATGTCCGAAAACAGGGTTTCCCAATAACGCTCGGCGTGGATCTCGAACAGGTGGGAAAAGGCGCCGCCATCGCCGAAGGCGTAGGTGGCGTCGCCGGCGATGCCGTAGCGTTTGGTCCGGTAGTCGGTCCAGCGCTCACCGATATAGTTGGTGGCCGGATTGAAGTCCAGGTTGCGGAACGTCTGGTTTTTGTCCAACCAGGTGAGGTTGAGGCTGAGGCCCAGATTGCCGAAGTTGTCCCGCCAGCCCGCCAGTCCCTCCTGCTGCTCGATCCGCTGCTGGCGGCGCTGGCGATAAAACGTGTCCACCCAGGGCAGATCCGTGGTTTGCGCGCCGATTCCGGACGACGCGGTCAATACCACGGCGGGCAGATAGCGCTCCATGTCGGTCTGGGCGAACTTGAGGACGAAGCGCTCGTCCTGCCATTTGAGCAGGACGTTCTGCTTCTCGGATTTGTTGTTCATGCGCCGGCGCTCTTCTGGAATCGTCCGGCCCGTCTTGATGTCGGTCGTTCTGTCGCCGGAATCGGCGAGATACGAAACCCCGTCGCCGAACACCAGGTTCTTGAGCCCGCCGACCGCGTAGTTCTTGTACTTGAAATCGCCATCGCTGCGGTCGTTGTCCAGGCCGATCAGCAGGTTGCCGCCCAGCAGCGGCACATTCAGGTTGGCGCTCTGCTGCGCGCCGCCGAAGGACCGGGCGCCGACCGAAACGCTGCCGCTGAACCCCGCGGGTTTCTTGGTGACGATGTTGATGGCCCCGCCGATCGGCGCGCCGGAAAAGCGGGCCGGCGTAGTGCCGCGATAGACCTCGACCCGCTCCACGTTGCTGATCGGCAGGGTGGACAGGTCCGCTGCCGTTTCGCTGGCGGTATTGAGCGGCACCCCGTCGATGTAGATGTTGACCTGGCTGGGGGCGCTGCCGCGGATGGTGGCGGTGGTGTAGCTGCCGCTGCCCGACACGCGGCGCACATAGACGCCGGGAATCTGGTCGAGCAGTTCGGGGATGGATTTGTGCTCGCCCTTGACGTCGTCCGGGTAGGCCACGGACACCACCCCGGGCGACAGCTCCTCGCGCAGGTCGATGCGGCTGCCGGTGACCCGGATGGGGGCCAGGGCGGTCTCGGTGCCGGAGGCAGAATCGGAATCGGCGGCCAGGGCGGCAGCCGGGATCAAGGCGGCAGCGCACAGCAGGGCGTTGGCGGTGCGCGGCGCGCAGCGGAATAAGGCAGGTGGACGCATGTCTCCCCCGTCGACTGGTTGCGACAAGGCGAGGGCATGCCGTCACGAACGGTCGGTGGCGCGGGAGGAGGCACGAAGGACGTCTGCCGCGCGAACCGATGCGGCCCTCGCCGCTTCGTTCGTCGCTCAGACGGAAGGACACCGTGCCTCGGCCATCCCCTGGGCCAAAGCAAGAGCGACCAGACGCCGGCAGGTCTCCTGGCTCGCGGGTCAAGACTCGAAGTGCGGCCTTCCCAGGCAATCCGTGAGGCATGGATTGGGCCCAGTGGCGGCGGAGCGGGGCGATTCCCGTCCGCGTGCGCTTCTCGTTCGCCGCTTACAGTTGCAGGGACAGCTGCGGAATTGGGCGGAAAAACCGCCTGCACCGCATTCCCGTTTTAAGCCTCTGGCGAGGCACCGGCGCGATCTGTCGGCCGCACCGCTCGGGCACGACCGCGAGGGGCGAGTATAGCAGCGTCATCACCCCAGTCCAGACCGATCGCATATGACAGGGCGCAGCACCCCCAAGGGGACCGGGCCAAAAGCCAAGCGGGGCGCGGGGTTCCGGACATGCCACCTGGAACTCCGCGCCCCGCCTTGGTTTCAGCGACGCCTCCCTGGAGAGCGCCTATCGGCGCGGCTCCGGGGAAATACCTCACGCCCAGTCGCGGGGACGGAGGAACTCGTCGTAGAGCTTCGCTTCCGGACTGCCCGGCTCCGGGTGCCAGTCGTAGCGCCACTTCACCACCGGCGGCAGGGACATCAGGATCGACTCGGTGCGGCCGCCGGATTGCAGGCCGAACAGGGTGCCCCGGTCGAACACCAGGTTGAATTCCACGTAGCGGCCGCGCCGGTAGGCCTGGAAGTCCCGCTCCCGCTCGCCGTAGGGCGTGTCGCGGCGCGCATCCAGCACCGGCAGGTAGGCCGGCACGAAGGCGTCGCCCACCGCCTGAGTGAGGGCGAAAGCCTGCTCGAAGGGCACCAGCCCGTCGGCCCCCAGATCGTCGAAGAACACGCCGCCCACGCCGCGGGGCTCGTTGCGGTGCTTCAAGAAGAAGTACTCGTCGCACCAGGTCTTGTAGCGCGGATAGACGTCGGCGCCGAAGGGAGCCAGGGCCGCCTTGCAGGTACTGTGGAAGTGGCGCACGTCCTCTTCCCACGGGTAGTAGGGGGTCATGTCCATGCCGCCGCCGAACCACCACACCGGGGCCTCGCCGTCCTTCAAGGCGACGAAGGCGCGCACGTTCATGTGGGCGGTGGGGCAGTAGGGGTTGCGCGGGTGCAGCACCAGGGACACGCCCATGGCCTCGAAGCGCCGCCCGGCCAGCTCAGGGCGGTGGGCGGTGGCCGAAGCCGGCATGCGCGCTCCCATGACGTGGGAGAAATTGACGCCGCCGCGCTCGAAGAAGGCCCCCTCCTCGATCACCCGGGTCAGGCCGCCGCCGCCCTCGGGGCGCTCCCAGGCATCGGTCTTGAAGGCGTGGCCGTCGAAGGCTTCCAGGGCGGCGACGATGCGCGTCTGGAGGCCGGTGAAGTAGGCTTTGAGCTGGGGGATGTCCATGGAGGGGTCTCGCTGGGGATGGAAAAACGGGCGGTCATGGCCGCCCGTCGTTATGGTTATGGGTGCTGCTGGATGACGCTCAGCGCGCCACGGCCCGGTGGCCGATGTCGCGGCGGTACTGCATGCCGTCGAAGCGGATGGTGGCCACCGCGTCGTAGGCGGCCTGCTGGGCCAGCTTGACGTTCTCGCCCAGGGCGGTGACGCACAGCACCCGGCCGCCGGAGGCCACCACCCGGCCGTCCTGCTGCGCGGTGCCGGCGTGGAACACGTGGCACTCGGGAGAGGCGGCGTTGCCCTCGGGCAGGCCGACGATGATGTCGCCCTTGCGCGGGGTGTCCGGATAGTTGGCGGCGGCCAGCACCACGCCGAGGGCGACGCGGCGGTCCCACTCGGCCTCGATCTGGTCCAGGGTGCCGTTGGTGGCGTGTTCAAGCAGGGCCACCAGGTCGGACTTGAGGCGCATCATGATCGGCTGGGTTTCCGGGTCGCCCATGCGGCAGTTGAACTCCAGGGTCTTCACCCCGCCGTCCTTGCCGATCATCAACCCGGCGTAGAGGAAGCCGGTGAAGGGGATGCCGTCGGCCTCCATGCCGCGCACCGTGGGCAGGATGATCTCGCGCATCACCTTGGCGTGGATCTGTGGGGTGACCACCGGGGCCGGGGAATAGGCGCCCATGCCGCCGGTGTTGGGGCCGGTGTCGCCGTCGCCGATGCGCTTGTGGTCCTGGCTGGAGGCCAGGGCCAGCACGTTCTTGCCGTCCACCATGACGATGAAGCTGGCTTCCTCGCCGTCGAGGAAGTCCTCGATCACCACCCGGGCGCCGGCGTCGCCGAGCTTGTTGCCGCCGAGCATGTCGTCGATGGCGGCATGGGCCTCGGCCAGGTCCATGGCCACCACCACGCCCTTGCCGGCGGCCAGGCCGTCGGCCTTGATGACGATGGGGGCGCCCTGGCGGTCCACGTAGGCATGGGCTGCGGCAGCGTCGGTGAAGGTCTCGAAGCCGGCGGTGGGGATGTTGTGGCGGGCCATGAAGCGCTTGGCGAAGTCCTTGGAGGACTCCAGCTGGGCGGCTTCCTTGGTCGGGCCGAAGACACGCAGGCCCCGCTCGCGGAAGATGTTCACGGCGCCGGCGGCCAGGGGGGCCTCGGGGCCGACCACGGTCATGTGGATCTTTTCCGCCTCGGCGAAATCGGCCAGGGCGTTGAGGTCGGTGATGGGCAGGTTTTCCAGGGCCTCTTCCCGGGCGGTGCCGGCGTTGCCCGGGGCGACGTAGACCTTGTGCACCCGGGGGGACTGGGCGAGGCGCCACGCCAGGGCGTGTTCGCGGCCGCCGGAACCGATGACGAGAACTTTCATGGAGGACCGTTCCTTATGTTTGTGCGTCGCGGGGCCGGGCCGTCAGAAGCGGACCTTGCCCCAGAAAAAGAGGATGTTGCCGAAGCCGCTGCCGCCGGGCACGTAGGCGGTGTCGAAGGACACGTCCCGGTATTCCAGGGAGGCGATGGGCAGGACGGCGGGCACCGGGGTGTAGCGGGCAATGTCGGAGCGCGCCGTGAGGAAGGCGGTGTAGCCCAGGCCGAACTTCAACTCGCCGGCCAGGTGCCAGTAAGTCTTGTAGCCGTAACCGAGCATGTACTCGGGCTTGTAGTGGGAATCCTGGAAACCCATGGCGTAAATGCCGTGCCAGTCGCCGTCGGCGTCGTAGATGCCGCGCCCCAGGCCGATGCCCAGGGGCGTCTCGTTGAAGCTGTCGATCTTCTCGCGGCTGTAGGCCGAACGCAGGTGGTAGGTTTCCAGGGGCACGTACAGCTCGTTGCGCCCGTCGTTCCAGATGGTCGACAGCTTCTGCCGGGCCCGGTCGAGCCAGGAGTCGCCGGCGGCGTCCGCCTGGATCGCGGGCACGGCGCCGGTGGCACCGGCATCGTCGGCCAGGGCCGTCCCCGGGGACGCCAGGAGGGCGCCCCACAGGGCCAGGGAAGCGGCTAGGCGGCGCAGCACGGACCGGCCTTAGTGGCGGAAGTGGCGGGCGCCGGTGAACACCATGGCCAGGCCGTGCTCGTCGGCGGCGGCGATCACCTCGGCGTCGCGCATCGAGCCGCCGGGCTGGATCACCGCCACGGCGCCAGCTTCGGCCAGCACGTCCACCCCGTCGCGGAACGGGAAGAAGGCGTCGGAGGCCACGGCGGAGCCGGCCAGGGACAGGCCGGCGTTCTGGGCCTTGATGGCGGCGATGCGGGTCGAATCGACCCGGCTCATCTGGCCGGCGCCCACGCCCAGGGTCATGCCGCCGCCGCAGAAGACGATGGCGTTGGACTTGACGAACTTGGCAACCCGGTAGGCGAACAGCAGGTCTTCGAGCTGGCCGTCGGTGGGGGCCTTCTTGGTCACCACCTTCAGGTCGGAGGGCTGGACGTTGAACATGTCCGGGCTCTGCACCAGCAGGCCGCCGCCGACGCGCTTCAGCTCGAAGGCGTGGTAGGCGCGCTCCAGAGGCACTTCGAGCAGGCGCACGTTCTGCTTGGCGGCGAAGATCTGGCGGGCTTCGGAGGAGAAGGCCGGGGCGATCACCACCTCGACGAACTGCTTGGCCACGGCGGTGGCGGCGGAACCGTCCAGCTCCCGGTTGAAGGCGATGATGCCGCCGAAGGCGGAGGTGGTGTCGGTCTTGAAGGCCTTGTCGTAGGCCTCCAGGGCGGTAGCGCCGATGGCCACGCCACAGGGGTTGGCGTGCTTGATGATGACGCAGGCCGGGGTGTCGAAGGTCTTGACGCATTCCCAGGCGGCATCGGCGTCGGCGATGTTGTTGTAGGACAGTTCCTTGCCCTGGAGCTGGTGGTAGTTGGCAATGGCGCCGGCGGTGGAGCCGGTGTCGCGGTAGAAGGCAGCCTGCTGGTGCGGGTTCTCGCCGTAGCGCAGGGTCTCGACCCGGTCGAAGGCCAGTTGCAGCTTCTCGGGGAAGGCGGCGGGGATCGGCGCGGCGGCTTCCGGAGCCTCGGCCACGGCGTTGTCCTGGCCGGTCAGCCAGTTGGCGATGGCCGAGTCGTAGCGGGCAGTGTGGGTGAAGGCCTTCTTGGCCAGGCCGAAGCGGGTGGTCAGGGACAGGGCGCCGCCGTTGGCCTGCATTTCGGCGAGCAGCGGAGCGTAGTCGTCCGGGTCGGTGACGATGGCCACGCCGGCGTAGTTCTTGGCGGCGGAACGGACCATGGCCGGGCCGCCGATGTCGATGTTCTCGATGGCGTCAGCCAGGGTCACGCCAGCCTTGGCCACGGTCTCGCGGAACGGGTAGAGGTTCACGCACACCAGGTCGATGGCGGGGATGTCGTGGGCGGCGATGGTGGCCAGGTGCTCGGGCAGGTCGCGGCGGGCCAGGATGCCGCCGTGCACCTTCGGGTGCAGGGTCTTCACCCGGCCGTCGAGCATTTCCGGAAAGCCGGTGTAGTCGCCGATCTCGGTCACGTCCAGCCCGGCGTCCTTGAGCAGTTTGGCGGTGCCGCCGGTGGACAGGAGCTTGACGCCCTGGGCGGCGAGGCCGCGGGCGAATTCAAGGGCTCCGCGCTTGTCGGAGAGGCTGATTAGGGCTTGGCGAATCTTCATGACGGGAACGGGCTGAAAAAAAGAAAAACGGAATAAGCGGAAATGCGTCGCCGCTCGGAACGGCAAGGGCGAAGACCAGGCGCGGCCCCGCCCCCGGGATCAGATCAGGGAATGCTCGACCAGTTTCTTGCGCAGGGTGTTGCGGTTGATGCCGAGCATCTGGGCCGCCACCGTCTGGTTGCCGCCGGCCTGCTTGAGCACCACTTCGAGCATGGGGCGCTCGACGCTCTTGAGCACCATGTCGTAGATCGCCGCCGGCTCCTCGCCGTCGAGGTCGTGAAAATACTTTTCCAGCGCGCCGAATACGCACGCCGAGATGTCGTTACCTTGGCTCATGCCGCCAGTACCTCTTTCTTGTCGTTATCGTCGGCCGCCCCCGAGACGGCCCCGCTGCTGTCTTCCTCGTAGTGCAACCGCTCGTGCTCGGCCGCCAGCCGGTCGAAGAACTCGGCGATGGCGGCGCGCTGCTCCTCCACCGTGGGCAGTTGATTCATGGCGAAGCGGAACGCCGCCGAACCGGGCAAGCCCTTGGTGTACCAGGAGATGTGCTTGCGCGCGACGCGCACGCCGGTCTCCAGGCCGTAGAAGCCGTAGAGGTCTTCCAGGTGCTCGCCGAGAATCTCGCGGATCTCGCTCACCTTGGGCGGCGGCAGCTTCTCGCCGGTCTTCAGGTAGTGCTCGATCTCGCGGAAGATCCAGGGCCGGCCCTGGGCGGCACGGCCGATCATGACGCCGTCGGCGCCGGTCGCATCGAGCACGTACTTGGCCTTTTCCGGCGTGGTGATGTCGCCGTTGGCGATCACCGGAATGGCGATCTGACGCTTCACCAGGGCAATGGTTTCGTACTCGGCGTCGCCGGTGTACTGGTCGGCCCGGGTGCGGCCGTGGATGGCCACGGCGCGGATGCCGGATTCCTCGGCGATGCGGGCGATGATCGGCGCGTTCTTGTTCTGCCGGTTCCAGCCGGTGCGGAATTTGAGCGTCACCGGAGTGTCCGGCACCGCCTTCACCACCGCCTCCAGGATGCGCGCCACCAGGGGCTCGTCCTGCATCAGGGCGGAGCCGGCCATGACGTTGCACACCTTCTTGGCCGGACAGCCCATGTTGATGTCGATGATCTGGGCGCCGCGGTCCACGTTGTACTTGGCGGCCTCGGCCATCATCGCCGGGTCGGCCCCGGCGATCTGCACCGAGATCGGCGCCACTTCGCCCTGGTGGTTGGCACGCCGCTCGGTCTTCTTGCTGCCGTAGAGCAGCGAGTTGGACGTGACCATCTCCGACACCGCCAGCCCGGCGCCGAGCTTCTTGCACAGCTGGCGGAAGGGACGGTCGGTGACGCCCGCCATGGGCGCCACGAACAGGTTGTTGCGGAGGGTGTAGCCGACGAATTCCATGTGCCGAGAGGAGCCGAGTATCGGCGGGCCGCGGAATGCCGGCCCGCGAAAAACAAACGGCCGCCCTCGACGCATCGAGCGGGCGACCTGGGAACAACTACGGGAAGGAGGCGGATTCTACCCGATCTCGGCGCACTTGCCTAATTTATGAGCAGCAGCGGCGGCAACGCGGCACTACGGCGGCATGGCTGGCGGGCCGGCAAACAATGCCGGCCCGGCCAAGGTCAGATGGAAAAATCCTGGAGGGCCTCGCCGGCCACGGTGCCGGCAGGGAAGACGCGCACCTGGCGCGGCTTGAGCCAGACCGACTGGCCCTGGGCCAGTTGCAGCTCTTCCTGGCGCTCCCGGGTCAGCTCCACTTCCACCAGCTCGGACTGGTGGGCCAGCTCGACGCGCACCACCGGGCCGATCGGGTGCACGTAGCGCACCTCTGCCCCCAGGGCGTCCGGCACCGGCTCGCGCAGGATGTCGATGTCGTGGGGACGGACGAAGGCCAGGCTGTCGCCAGCCCCGCCGCCCTCCCTGCCCGCCCCATCCTCCCGCCGCGCTACCTCGGCCCACAGGTTGCCCTGGAGGCGGCTGTGGAAGACGTTCACGTTGCCGAGGAACTGGTAGACGAAGGGGGTGGCCGGGTTGGAGTAGACCTGGTCCGGACTGCCCACCTGCTCGATGCGCCCCTTGTTCATCACCACCACCCGGTCGGCCACTTCCAGGGCCTCTTCCTGGTCATGGGTGACGAACACCGAGGAGATGTGCATCTCGTCGTGCAGGCGGCGCAGCCAGCGGCGCAGTTCCTTGCGCACCTTGGTGTCCAGGGCGCCGAAGGGCTCGTCGAGCAGCAGCACCTTGGGCTCCACCGCCAGGGCCCGGGCCAGGGCGATGCGCTGGCGCTGACCGCCGGACAACTGGGACGGGTAGCGGTCGGCCAGCCAGTCGAGCTGGACCAGGGAGAGCAGCTCCATGACCCGCTTGCGAATCTCGGACTCACTGGGACGCTCCTTGCGCGGCTTGACGCGCAGGCCGAAGGCCACGTTCTCGAACACGCTCATGTGGCGGAACAAGGCGTAGTGCTGGAAGACGAAGCCGACCTGGCGTTCCCGGGCGTGCAGGTGGGTAGCCTCGGCGCCGCCGAACAGCACCTGGCCCTCGTCGGCGCTTTCCATGCCGGCGATGATGCGCAGCAGGGTGGTCTTGCCGCAGCCGGAGGGGCCGAGCAGGGCCACCAGTTCGCCGGTGGGAATGTCCAGGTTGATGTTGTCGAGCGCGACGAAGTTGCCGAAGCGCTTGCTGATGTTGCGGATGTCGATGCTCATTCGGTTTTCTCCGGCGGCAGGTCGGCCGTCAGCATTTCGGTTTCTTTGCGCATGCGCCACTCCACCACGGTCTTGGCGACCAGGGTGACCAGGGCCAGCAGGGCCAGGATCGAGGCCGAGGCGAAGGCGGCCACGGACTGGTACTCGTTGTAGAGGATCTCCACGTGCAGCGGCAGGGTGTTGGTCTCGCCGCGGATGTGGCCGGAGACCACCGACACCGCGCCGAACTCGCCCATGGCCCGGGCGTTGGCCAGGATCACGCCGTAGAGCAGGCCCCACTTGATGTTGGGCACGGTGACCCGCCAGAACATCTGCCAGCCCGAGGCCCCCAGGGACACGGCGGCCTCTTCCTCGTCCTTGCCCTGGGCCTGCATCAGCGGGATCAGCTCCCGGGCGACGAAGGGGAAGGTGACGAACAGGGTGGCGAGCACGATGCCGGGAATGGCGAAGATGATCTTGATGTCGTGCTCCGCCAGCCAGGGGCCGAGCCAGCCCTGGGAGCCGAAGATGAGCACGAAGAGCAGGCCGGCCACCACCGGCGACACGGCGAAGGGCAGGTCGATCAGGGTGATGAGGAGGCTCTTGCCACGAAAATCGAACTTGGCGATGGCCCAGGCGGCGGCCACGCCGAAGGCGATGTTGAAGGGAATCGCCGCCGCGGCCACCCCCAGGGTCAGGAGGATGGCGGAACGGGCCTCCGGGTCGGCCAGGCCGGCCAGGTAGGCGTCCACGCCCTTCTTCAGCGCCTCGTAGAAGACGGTGACCAGGGGAAAGCCGAGGAACAGGGCGAGGAAGCCCAGGGCGACGACGAGCAGCAGCACCCGCATCCAGCGGGGCTCGTTGTTGGCGCGGCGCACGGTCATTGGGCACCTCCCGGAGCGGCGGCATCCTTGACCGGGACGGAGCGGTGCCGGTTGGAGGCCCACCACTGCAACAGGTTGATGGCCAGCAGCATGACGAAGGAGATGACCAGCATCACCGAGGCCAGGGCGGTGGCACCGACAAAGTCGTACTGCTCCAGCTTGGAGATGATCAGGAGCGGGGTGATCTCGGAAATCAGCGGCATGTTGCCGGCGATGAAGATCACCGAGCCGTACTCGCCGATGGCCCGGGAAAAGGCCAGGGTGAAGCCGGTCAACAGCGCCGGGAAGACGGCGGGGAAGAGCACCCGGCGGAAGGTCTGCCAACGCGAAGCGCCCAGGGTGGCAGCGGCCTCCTCCACCTCGGGCTCGATGTCCTCGAGCACCGGTTGCAGGGTGCGCACCACGAAGGGCAGGCCGATGAAGGTCAGGGCCACGACGATGCCCAGGGGCGTGTAGGCGATCTTGATGCCGGCCTTGGCGAACCACTCGCCGATCACGCCGGTTTCGGCGTAGAGGGTGGCCAGGGTGATGCCGGCCACGGCGGTGGGCAGGGCGAAGGGCAGGTCCACCAGGGCGTCGATGAAGCGCTTGCCCCAGAAGTCGTAGCGCACCAGCACCCAGGCCACGATCAGGCCGAAGAAGCCATTGAGGCAGGCGGCGATGAAGGAGGCACCGAAGGTGACGCGGAACGAGGCCAGGGCCCGGGGGCCGGTGGCGATCGCCCAGATGTCGGCCAGGGTCAGGGACGCCGACTTGGCGAGGAGCCCGGCCAGGGGGATCAGCACCAGCAGCGACAGGTACACCAGGGTGTAGCCGAGGGAGAGGCCGAACCCGGGCAGGACCGAATGGGAGGATGAGCGGGACATGGTCTTGTCGTCAAAGCAGGCGGGCCCGGAGGAATGCCTTCCGCCGGGCCCGGCCGCAGGGAACGGAGGCTTATTTCACCGAATAGATCTGGTCGAAGGAACCGCCATCGACGAAGTGGGCCTTGAACGCCTTGCTCCAGCCGCCGAAGGTCTCATCCACGGTGAAGGTCTTGATCGCCGGGAACTGGGCGGCGTGCTTCTTCAGCACCTCCGGGTCGCGGGGACGCAGGTAGTTCTCGGCGATGATCTCCTGGCCTTCCTTGGACCACAGGTACTCCAGGTAGGCGTGGGCCTGCTTGCGGGTGCCCTTCTTGTCCACCACCTTCTCCACCAGCGCCACCGGGAACTCGGTGAGGATGGAGACGGACGGGTAGATCACCTCGAAGTCGCCGCGGCCGAATTCCTTGGCGATCAGTTCGGCCTCGGATTCGAAGGTGACGAGCACGTCGCCCAGGCGGCGCTGCATGAAGGTGGTGGTGGCGTCGCGGCCGCCGGTGCCGAACAGGGGGGCGTTCTTGAGCAGCTTACTGACGAATTCCTGGGCGCTCTTGTCGCTGCCGCCGGGCTGCTTGAGGGCGTAGCCCCAGGCGGCCAGGTAAGTGTAGCGGCCGTTGCCGGTGTTCTTGGGGTGGGGCACGATCACCTGCACGCCGGACTTGACCAGATCGGACCAGTCCTTGATCCCCTTCGGGTTGCCCTTGCGCACGATGAACACCATGGTCGAGGTGTAGGGCGAGGCATTGTTGGGGAATTTCTTGGTGTAGTCCTTGGCGACCAGGCCCTTGTCGGCCAGGAAATCCACGTCGGTGGCCTGGTTCATGGTCACCACGTCGGCCTCCAGCCCGTCGGCCACGGCGCGGACCTGCTTGGAGGAGCCGCCGTGGGACTGCTTGACCTCGATCTTCTCGCCGGTCTTGGCCTGCCAGGCCTTCTGGAAGGCCGGGTTGTAGTCCTTGTACAGATCCCGGGCCACGTCGTAGGAGGCGTTGAGCAGCACGGTGTCGGCCTGGGCACCGGCGGCCAGCAACAGGGTCGCCAGCAGGGTGGCAAAGCGCAGGGGACGGCGGGTGTTCATATATAAGCACTCCGTAAAGAACTGGATGGACGCACTTTACGGGGGGCACTTAGAACCTCAAAGCTCCGTTTCTCATTTGCTTATTCCAAAAGCCAGAAAATGAAAACGCCGCCCGGATCGGGCGGCGTTCCATGGGCCGGGCGCCGGTTCCGGCGAAAACACCCGCCGGAGGGCGACGGCGGCAGCCGTCAGAGGGCGGCGGCGTTCTCGGCCAGGTACTTGGCCACACCCTCGGGGCTGGCGGTCATGCCCTTCTTGCCCTTGTTCCAACCGGCCGGGCAGACTTCGCCGTGCTCTTCGGTGAATTGCAGGGCGTCCACCATGCGGATCATTTCGTCCACGTTGCGGCCCAGGGGCAGGTCGTTGACCACCTGATGACGCACCAGGCCGGACTTGTCGATCAGGAAGGAGCCGCGGAAAGCCACGCCACCGGCGGATTCCACGTCGAAGGCGCGGGCGATCTCGTGCTTCACGTCGGCCACCAGGGGGTAGCCGACCTGACCGATACCGCCCTTTTCCACCGGGGTGTTCTTCCAGGCCAGGTGGGTGAACTGGGAGTCGATGGACACGCCCAGCACTTCCACGTTACGGGCCTTGAACTCGGCCAGACGGTGGTCGAAGGCGATCAGCTCGGAGGGACAGACGAAGGTGAAGTCGAGGGGGTAGAAGAACACCACCACGTACTTGCCCTTGTAGTCGGACAACTTGATGTCCTTGATTTCGTTGTTGCCCAGCACCGCGGTGGCGGTGAAATCGGGGGCTTGCTTGCCGACGAGAACGGCCATTGTGTTTCTCCTCAAGGTTGGCGACAGCGTGGCCCGGACGCGCAAGGCGCGGCACGGCACGCCGTTGGGGACTCCGGAATTTAACCAAGCCCGGACGGGGCGTCAATTTCGCGCCGCCGCCCCGGGCATCAGGCGAAGCCCGGCAGATCGAGGCTGCGCGGCAGGCTGACGGGCACCGGGGCCACCTCGCCCAGCACCAGGGCCTCGATCACCGGCATCTCGCGCCAGGGCTGGCCGAGGAAGGGCAGGCCGGCTTCCTCCACGGTGCGCCCCGACCAGTAGGCCTTGGCCACCTTGGACAGGGCCTCCAGGTCGAAGGTGTGGGGCTGGCGCAGGTAGTCGAGCCAGGCGCCGTCGTGGAAGGAGCAGGAGCACTGCCCGCTGGCGCGCAGCTTGATCAGGCGGCGGCCGTAGGTGCGTTCCGGATGCTTCTCGGCGAAGGCCTCGGCGTCAGCCCGGGTGGCGAACAGCAGGTGCGAGTGGAGGCGGCTGGGATAGCGGTTGAAGCCCTGCTGGCGGAAAAACTCCAGGTGGTATTCGACGAAATAGTCCTGGGCCGGCGTCGGGGCGCTCGATTCGCCGTGGGGGCCGCCCCCTTCGAAGCTCCACCCCGGCAGGGCGCCGTCGGCTTCGGCCCAGGCATAGAATTCGAGAAAGGCGCGTCCGGCGAAGAGGTTTTTCGAGATTGTCATAGCGTTACCGGAGACCGCTCCCTGCACTCCACCCGCGTTGTGAACCCCGCCACCCGGCACTGCCGGGCCCCGTCCGCTGCCTTATTACCGATTCTCTTCTGCTTGCCGCTGCCGCTCCACCATTTATCCAGCGCAACGAACCAACATTAAGGCCTGTTTAAGCCAGCCGGCCCATGCTTACTCCATCGCCCCGGAAACCGCCATGCGCAGTGCCTGGGGCTCGCTGGAGAATCGCCATGAAGAAATCCGTTCTCGCCGTTCTAGCCCTGCTCGCCGTGCTCACCGCGCTGTGGCTGGCCGCCCTCGCCGGCGCGGATGCCAACGCCGGCGGCAACTTCTGGGCCCTGCGCAAACTGGCTATTTATTATACGGGGATAGCCGCGTTGGGCTGCATGTCGGCCGGCCTGCTCCTCGCCACCCGCCCCGCCTGGGCCGACCGGCTGCTCGGCGGCCTGGACCAGGCCTACCGGTTGCACAAGTGGCTGGGCATCACCGCTGTCTCCCTGGGGGCCGCCCACTGGCTGATCAAGCTGGTGCCGAAATGGCTGGTGGCCCAGGGCTGGCTGGAACGGGCCGCGCATAAGGGCGGCAGGGGCGCCGAAAGCTGGCTCGACCTGCTGCGCAAGCCCGCCGAATCCCTGGGCGAATGGGCCATCTACCTGGTCATCCCGATTGTGCTGCTGGCCTTGTGGAAGCGTTTTCCCTACCGTCCGGCCTTTCTGCTCCACCGCGTCCTGGCCGGCACCTACCTGGTGCTGGTGTTCCACGGCGCGGCGCTGATGCCCCCGGCCTACTGGCTGACACCCCTGGGCGTGGTCATGGCCGTCCTGATGGCCGCCGGCAGCTGGGGCGCGGCCCTGTCCCTGGCCGGCCGCATCGGCGCCCGCCGCCGTGTCGCCGGACGGATCGTCGCCCTGCGCCCCCATCCGGGCAGCGGCGTGCTCGAAGTGGAATGCCAGCTCGATGCCGGCTGGCCCGGCCACGCCGCCGGCCAGTTCGCCTTCGTCACCTTCGGCCGCGGCGAGGGCGCCCACCCTTTCACCATCGCCTCGGCCTGGCGCGACGACGGCCGCCTGAGCTTCGCCATCAAGGCCCTGGGCGACTACACCCGGGCGCTACCGCAACAGGTGGCAGCGGGCGACGCACTGACCGTGGAAGGCCCCTACGGCCGCTTCGACTTCGCCGGCCGGGGCGAACGCCAGGTGTGGGTGGCCGGCGGCATCGGCATCACCCCGTTCCTGGCCCGGCTGGAGGCCCTGGCCGCCGCGGGCGGCAGCCGCCAGCCGGTGGATGCCTTTTACTGCACGGCGGCGGCCGACCCGGGCTTCATCGCCCGCCTGCGCCAGCTCGCCGAACAAGCCCGGGTGCGCCTGCATCTGCGGATGACACCCCAGGACGGCCTGCTGACGCCGGCAACACTGGCGGAGGCGCTCGGCGGGAAAGACGGCGTGGCGCGTAGCGACGTGTGGTTTTGCGGCCCGGCGGGTTTCGGCCGGGCCCTGCGTCGCGGCCTGGCCGCCCAGGGCCTGCCGGCGGGACGCTTCCACCAGGAAGCCTTCGAGATGCGCTGACCGGCGCCGAGCGCCGCCCGGCAACGAGCGGGACTAGAGCGCTTCCGGCCCGGCGGCGGTGGGGCGCTGGACGAAGCCGGTGGCGGCACCGGACCAGGCGGCCGGCCCTTCTTCCACCAGCACCCCATCCACCCGGCCCGCCGGCGGCCCCTGGCGAGTCCAGGCGATCAGCCGGGCCACGGCCTCGGCCTCGCCCCATACGGCCACCTCGACCCGGCCGTCGGCCAGGTTGCGCACCCAGCCGTGAACCGCCAGACGTGCCGCTACCACCGTGGTGGCGTGGCGGTAGCCCACCCCCTGGACCAGGCCGGAAACCAGTAACCGGCGGACGGCGGGGGAGGTATTCATGCCGTGGCCTCCGCGCCGCTGGGCGGCAACAGCCGGGCAGCCAGAGCCCAGGCCTCGTCCAGGTCGGCGACGATGTTGTCGTCCCCCACCAGGTCGGAAAAGCCGGAGCGGAACACCAGGGAGCCGGGCTGGGAATTGAGCCCGGCCAGGATCAGGTGGCCGCCGCGCTTGCGCAGGATGCGCAGCAGGGCTTCCAGGGTGTCCAGGCCGGTGGTGTCCAGGTTCACCACCTGGTGCAGGTCGAGGACCACCACCCGGGCCCCCTCGGCGTCCTGGTCGATCACCGTCTGCAACTTGCCCACGGAACCGAAGAACAGGGAGCCGAACAGCTTGTAGCCCACCACCGGCAGGGCCTCGGCCTTCGCCCACACCGGGTCGCCCAAGCGCTCCACCCGGGTCAGGGAGGCCATGCGGGTGATGAAGAACAGGGACGACAGCACCAGGCCGATCTCCACCGCCAGGGTCAGGTCGAAGACCACGGTGACCAGGAAGGTGGTGACCAGGATGGCCCGGTAGTTGAGGGAATAGCGCGGCAGGGTGGCAAAGGCGTGCCATTCGCCCATGTTGAGGGCCACCACCACCAGGATCGCCGACAGGGCCGGCAGGGGCACGTAGGCGGCCCAGGGGGCGGCCACCAGCACCACCAGCAGCAGGGTCAGGGCATGGATCATGCCGGCCACCGGTGTGCGGCCGCCCACCCGCACGTTGGTGGCGGTGCGGGCCAGGGCGCCGGTGGCGGCGAAACCGCCGAACAGGGGCGCCACCAGATTGGCGATGCCCTGGGCCATCAGTTCCTGGTTGGGATCGTGCCGGTCGTCGACCTGACCGTCGGCCACCCGGGCCGAGAGCAGGGACTCGATGGCCCCCAGCAGGGCGATGGTGATGGCCGGCGAGATCAGGGCGCGCAGGGTTTCCAGGGACAGGGCCGGCAGGGCGAAGGACGCGAATTCCTGGGGAATGCCGCCGAAGCGGCTGCCGATGGTTTCCACCGGGAAGGCGAACAGGGCCTGGGCCGCGGTGGCCACCACCAGCACCACCAGGGGGCCGGGCACCCGGCCGATGCGCGGGATGCGGCTACCGTAGCGGTTCCAGCCGAGCAGCAGGGCCAGGGCCGCCACCGAGAAGGCCAGGGTGGGCAGGTGGGCGTCCGGCAGGGTGTGGGCGATGGTCTTGATGCGGGCGAAGAACTCGGCGGGCAGGGCCGGCCCGGGCAGGCCGATGAAATCCTTCACCTGGGAGAGGAAGATCACCACGGCGATGCCGTTGGTGAAGCCGATCACCACCGAGATGGGGATGAAGCGGATCAACTGCCCCAGGCGGAACATGCCCATCAGCACCAGCAGGCCGCCGGCCAGCAGGGTGGCGATGAGCAGGTTGGCGACGCCGTACTGGGCGACGATGCCGAAGATGATCGGGATGAAGGCGCCGGTGGGCCCGCCGATCTGCACCCGGGAACCGCCCAGGGCCGACACCAGGAAGCCGGCGATGATCGCCGTCCACAGCCCGGCGGTGGGCGACATGCCCGAGGCGATGGCGAAGGCGATGGCCAGGGGCAGGGCCAGCACGCCGACGGTGATGCCCGCCGCCACATCCTTGCCGAACTGTCCTCGGTCGTAGCCTTGGAGGCATTCCACGAGCTTGGGACGGAAGGCGAAGGAGGCGGGCAGGAAGGTCATGGCCGGTCCGGTGTGGAAGTATCTGCTGTTGTCTGGTCTGAGGTGGATTGCCGGACCACCTGGCGCACCATGCGGGTGGCGGCCCAGAACACCAGGGCCAGCCCCACGGCGGTCAGCGATATGGCGGAACCCACACCTGCGGGAAAGTCGGGGAAGAAAACGCCGGGGCCGCGCACCAGGTAGGCAAAGCCCACGGCGAAGAGCAGCAGCCCGGCCACGTCCACCAGGGCGAACGCCACCATCGCCACGGTCAGGCGCGGGCGGAATTTGGCGGCGGGGCGGTTGGCGAAGGACATGGAAAAAGCCTAGCGCCGGGGGCTGACAGACGGCTTACGCCAAGCTGACGCCCCCGGCCGGTAGCGCGGATTCGCTTACTTGACGCGCATCCCCGGGGTGGCGCCGGCATCCGGCGACAGGATGAACAGCCCCGGGGTCTGGCCGGACTCGTCGGAGGCGGCCAGCACCATGCCTTCGGACAGGCCGAACTTCATCTTGCGCGGGGCCAGATTGGCCACCATCACCGTGTAGCGGCCCACCAGGGTGGCCGGGTCGTAGGCGCTCTTGATGCCGGCAAACACCTGGCGCGGCCGCATTTGGCCACTTTCGGTCTCGCCGATGTCGAGCTCCAGGCGGATCAGCTTTTCGGCCCCTTCCACGTGCTCGGCGGTGACGATGCGGGCAATGCGCAGGTCCACCTTGGTGAAGTCGTCGATGCCGATGGTGCTGCTTTCGGCGGCGGGGGCGGCGGTCTTTTCCACGGGTTTGCTTTCTTTCTTGGCCTCGGCCGGGGCAGCTGGGGCTGGGACCAAAGAGGATTTATTGGCCTCGACCAGGGCGGTGAGCTGCTTGGGGTCGAGGCGGGTCATCAGGTGCTGGTAGGTGTTGATGGCGTGGCTCGGGGCGAGCACGCTGCCCACGTCGTCCCACACGAACGGGGCGACGTTGAGGAAGGCCGCCACCTGGTCGGCCAGGGCCGGCAGCACCGGCTTGAGCAGCACGGTGAGCAGGCGGAACAGGTTGATGGCGTTGGTGCAGGCGGCATGCAGCTCGGCGTCCTTGCCTTCCTGCTTGGCCAGCTCCCAAGGCTTGACCGTGTCCACGTACTGGTTGACCGCCTCGGTCAGGGCCATGATCTCGCGCAGGGCCTTGCCGTACTCCCGGGCCTCGTAGAGGTCGGCGATGCGCGGTGCGGCTTCGCGGATCTGGGCGAACACCGGCAGGGTCTCGTCGGCCACCGCCAGCTGGCCGGCGAAGCGCTTGGCCAGGAAGCCGGCGGAGCGGCTGGCGATGTTCACGTACTTGCCCACCAGGTCGGCGTTCACCCGGGCGGCGAAGTCGTCCAGGTTGAGGTCCACGTCCTCGGCGGTGTCGGCCAGCTTGGCGGCGAAGTAGTAGCGCAGCCATTCCGGGTTGAGGCCCTGGTCCAGGTAGGAACGGGCGGTGATGAAGGTGCCCCGGGACTTGGACATCTTGGCCCCGCCGACGGTGAGGAAGCCGTGGGTGAAGATTTTGGTCGGCACGCGGAAGCCGGCGTGTTCGAGCATGGCCGGCCAGAACAGGGCGTGGAAGTAGAGGATGTCCTTGCCGATGAAGTGGTACAGCTCTGCCTGGGAATCCTTGTTCCAGAAGGCGGCAAAATCCAGGCCCTTCCTGGCGCACAGGTTGGCGAAGGAACCCATGTAGCCCACCGGGGCGTCGAGCCAGACGTAGAAGAACTTGCCCGGGGCGTCGGGGATCTCGAAGCCGAAGTAGGGGGCGTCCCGGGAAATGTCCCAGTCGGTCAGCTTGTGCTCGCCCTCGGCGCCCAGCCATTCCTGCATCTTGTTGGCCGATTCGGCCTGGAGCCGCCCCGGCTCGTTGGTGAAGCGGCGCAGGAAGGCCTGGCAGCGCGGGTCGGACAGCTTGAAGAAGTAGTGGGTCGAGGTGCGCAGCTCGGGCTGGGCGCCGGACACCGCCGAGTAGGGGTTCTTCAGTTCGTTGGGGGTGTAGGCGGCGCCGCACACCTCGCAGTTGTCGCCGTACTGGTCCTTGGCGCCGCACTTGGGGCACTCGCCCTTGATGAAGCGGTCGGGCAGGAACATCTGCTTGACCGGGTCGTAGTACTGCTCGATGTCCCGGGTCTCGATCAGGCCGGCGGCGCGCAGCTTGCCGTAGATGTCGGTGGCGAAGCCCCGGGTCTCGTCGGAGTGGGTCGAGTAGTAGTTGTCGAAGCCGACGTGGAAGCCGGTGAAGTCGCGCAGGTGCTCGCCGTGGACCCGGGCGATCAGGGCCTCGGGGGTGATGCCCTCCTTTTCCGCCCGCAACATCACCGGGGTGCCATGGGTGTCGTCGGCGCACACGTACCAGCAGTCGTGGCCCCGCATCTTCTGGAAGCGCACCCAGATGTCGGTCTGGATATATTCCACCAGGTGACCCAGGTGGATGTCGCCGTTGGCATAGGGCAGCGCGGAGGTTACGAGGATCTGACGGGGTTTCATCGGGTAGGACTATCCGGGAAAGCGGGTAAAGACGGGGATTCTAGCAAACCCGCCCGGCGAAGCCGCGCCGCTGCCCGGCTCCGCCGCCCCGATCCACGCTGCGAGCGCCCCGTTCCCTCCTCCGCCTTGGAGGCCACCGGGGAATTCGGTTAAACTTGATAAAAATACTCGGGTATAGCCGCCCGCCTGGCGTTGCCGTGCGATCCAACTGCGGCAGAACGCAAACGCCACGGCGGCCCCGCGTCACAACCCGCCCCGCCGCTGCACCCTGCGCCGCGGCGGCAACCCAACACGGCGCGCCATGGCGCCAGGAGATTTCATGTCCCTCACCGTCGAAACCGTACAGACCGCCCTCAAGGACGTCGTCGATCCCAACACCGGCAAGGACCTCGTCGCCGGCCGCGCCGCCAAGAACATCCGCGTGGACGGCGGCGACGTGGCGGTGGACATCGAACTGGGCTACCCGGCCAAGTCCCAGGTGGACGGCCTGCGCAAGGCGGTGATCGCCCGCCTGAAGCAGTTGCCCGGGGTGGACAACGTTTCGGCCAACGTCACCGTGAAGATCGTCGCCCATGCGGTGCAGCGCGGCGTGAAGCTGCTCTCCGGGGTCAAGAACATTGTCGCCGTGTCCTCCGGCAAGGGCGGCGTGGGCAAGAGCACCACCGCCGTGAACCTGGCCCTGGCCCTGGCCCAGGAAGGCGCCACCGTCGGCCTGCTCGACGCCGACATCTACGGCCCGTCCCAGCCCCAGATGCTCGGCCTGCAAGGCCGCCAGCCCGAATCCCTGGACGGCAAGAGCATGGAACCCCTGGAAGCCTACGGCATCCAGTCCATGTCCATCGGCTACCTGGTGGACGTGGAGACCCCCATGGTGTGGCGCGGCCCCATGGTCACCCAGGCCCTGGAGCAGTTGCTCAACGACACCAACTGGCGCGACGTGGACTACCTGGTGATCGACATGCCCCCGGGCACCGGCGACACCCAGCTGACCCTGGCCCAGAAGGTGCCGGTGACCGGCGCGGTGATCGTCACCACCCCCCAGGACATCGCCCTGATGGACGCCCGCAAGGGCCTCAAGATGTTCGAGAAGGTGGGCATCCCCATCATCGGCATCGTCGAGAACATGAGCATGCACGTGTGCACCAACTGCGGCCACGTCGAGCACATCTTCGGCGAGGGCGGCGGACAGAAGATGTGCGCCGACTACGGCGTGGACTTCCTCGGCGCCCTGCCCCTGGAGATGGACATCCGCCTCATGGCCGACGGCGGCAAGCCTACCGTGGTAGGGGCCCCCGACTCCAAGGCCGCCGAGATCTACCGCGCCATCGCCCGCAAGGTGGCGGTGCAGATCGCCGAGAAGGCCAAGGACATGAGCAGCAAGTTCCCCAGCATCGTGGTGCAGAACACCTGACCCACCACCGGCTCCGCCGCTGCCAGACGCCCCCGCCCGCCGGGGGCGTCGGCGTTTACGGGCTTGCCGAATGACGGGATGGGCGGCGGACAGCCTTCCGTCAGTCCCGCCCCCGTTCGTCGGCCGCCCTGGCCCCGCGCTACCCCACCACCGATTCCCATGGCATCCTAGCCCGATAGAACGCCGGACCACGCGGCCCCGCCACGGGCCGCGACACGGCGCACGACGGGAGGTAACACGCATGGCCTTCATGCCCTGGGGCGACGCCCTCAAGATCGGTATCGACAGCATCGACGAGCAGCACCGCTGGCTGGTGGACGCCACCAACGCCCTTCATGACGAACTGCAGCGCGACGAACCCCGCCGCGCCGTGATCGGCGAGATTCTCGAAGGGTTGGTGGACTACACCATGAACCACTTCATCGCCGAGGAGGCCCTGTTCCAGCGCCTCGGCTATCCGGACAGCCCCGGCCACCTGGCCGAGCACAACCGCTTCACCGCCGGGGCCCTCGACCTGTTGCAGCGCTTCGAATCCGGCCAGGCCGTCAGCCAGGAGGCCCTGGACTTCCTCAAGAACTGGCTGACCCACCACATCCTCGAAGTGGACCGGGCCTACGTGCCCTTCCTCCAGTCCCGCGGCGTCACCTGAGCCGCAGGCTCCCGCCCCGCCCGGCGCAAACCGGGCGCGGCTGTGCGCGCGGCGCCTTCGCGGCTACAATCACGCCTTTATTTCTTCCCGCCCCACCGCCCCCATGAGCATCAAATCCGACCGCTGGATCCGTCGCATGGCCGAAGAACACGGCATGATCGAGCCCTTCGAGCCTTCGCTGGTGCGCGAGGTGGACGGGCGCAAGATCGTTTCCTACGGCACCTCCAGCTACGGCTACGATATCCGCTGCGCGCGGGAATTCCGGGTGTTCACCAACATCAACCACACGGTGGTGGACCCGAAGAACTTCGATCCCCAGTCCTTCGTCGAGATCGAGAACGACTACTGCATCATCCCGCCCAACTCCTTCGCCCTGGCTCGCACCGTCGAATACTTCCGCATTCCGCGCAACGTGCTGACCATCTGCCTGGGCAAGAGCACCTACGCCCGCTGCGGCATCATCGTGAACGTCACCCCCTTCGAGCCGGAGTGGGAAGGCTACGTGACCCTCGAGTTCTCCAACACCACGCCGCTGCCGGCCAAGATCTACGCCGGCGAGGGCTGCGCCCAGGTGCTGTTCCTGGAGGCCGCCCCCAACGACATCTGCGAAACCTCCTACAAGGACCGGGGCGGCAAGTACCAGGGCCAGGTGGGCGTGACCCTGCCGCGCATCTGATCGCACCGCCGTCAGCAAACGACAAGGCCGCCCGAGGGCGGCCTTGTCGTTTATGTATGCTGCGGATTCTGCGGCGACGCTACCGCCGCACTGCTCTGGCAACCCGCTATCTGCCAGCACGCCAGGTCACGGCACCTCAGACGTGGTAAGCGGTCCGGGTCATGACCTGGGACATGAGGCGCATGGCGCCCTTCACCGGTGCCGGCAGCTCCCGGCCGCCGAGGCGCACGGCGGTGTCGGCGTGAGACGCCTCGTCAGTCTTCATCTGCTCGATGATGGCGTGGGAACGGGCGTCCTGGGGTGGCAGCTTGCCCAGATGGCTGTCCAGGTGCGCCCCCACCTGGCGTTCGGTCTCGGCCAGGAAGCCCAGGTTCCAGGCATCCCCCAACTTGCCGGCGATCACGCCCAGGGTCAGGGAGCCGGCGTACCAGAGGGGATTGAGCAGGCTCTTGCGTCCGCCCAGCTCGGCCATGCGCCGCTCGGTCCAGGCCAGGTGTTCGGTCTCCTCCCGGCCGGCCTGTTCCAGGGCCTGGCGGGTGGAGGGGTCCCGGGAGGTCAGGGCCTGGCCCTGGTAGAGGGCCTGGGCGCATACCTCGCCGCAGTGGTTGACCCGCATCAGCCCGGCCACGTGGCGCCGCTCCTCGACGCTCAACTCGGCATCGGGCAGGTCGTTGCCCGGCACGGGCCGCCAGGTGGTGGCCGGGGCGAAGACGGTGCGCAGGGCCTTGTCGAATTCGATGATGAAACGATCGGACAACATCAGGGACCTCTCAGGGGGCGGACGTCCGGGTGGCCGCCGCGGCGCAGGGCATCCCGCGCCTCGTCGGCGGTACGCACGGCAATGCCGTTGGGACAGAAGTAATCGGTGGCCAGGCTCGCCTGGGGCCGGTTGATCCCGTCGTCGTTGACGGGCTTCCAGGCGGCGCTGCGGGCCTTGCTCCAGGCGCCGGCGCTGTTGCCGAAGGCGTAGAAGCGGCGTTCACGGGTGGCGCAGCGCAGACCTTCGAAGCTGACGTTGCGCGCCCCGCTCGGCGAGATCACCACCAGGGTGTAGCGCACCACGCCGTCGCTGCCCACCGAGATGGACGTGGTGTCAACGTAGAAGCGGTTGGAAGCCCGCGGGTCCACGTAGAACTCCTTCAGGTTGGCCTCCTGGGGCGGCGCCGGCAGGGTGGCCTGGATTTCCTCCCAGGGCTTCTGCTCTTCGGGCTCGTAATCCCAACGGTCGGCCTCGGCGCGGGCCTGGCCGGCCAGAAGCAGGGCGGCGACGAGTACCACCGCCGCCGCCCGGGCGGGCCGCAGCCCGCTGATGAATGAAACGTTGTACGGCAAACCTACCTCACGCGGATTGATGGATGACCGCCTCGATTTCGGCGAAGGTGCGGGCCACCTCGGTGGTGTGGATGGCGATACCGAGCTGGCGGGCGATCTGGGAGGCGGAGAAGATGCCCCGCACCATCTGCCGCCCGCTGACCGGGTCCATGTCCACCACCATGGCGTGCTGGCGCCCGGCCACCCGCAGGGTTTCAACGATGTGGCCGACCTGGGCGCGCAGCACGTCGGTAAGTTGCAGCACCTCCAGGTCGTCCCGGGGCGTCATCACGTCGGCCACCCGGATTTCCTCGTGGCGGATGCCACGCTTCTGCACGCACTGCATGGGGCGCTCGCCGAGCACGTCCCGGGCGGTGAGCAAGCCCACCACGGCGCCGGAATGGTCCAGCACCAGCAGGGAACGCACCCCCCGGGCGATCATCGCCTGGTTGGCGACGTCGATGTGGGTGTCGGCATCGATACTGGCTACCGGCACCAGCTTGAGGTCGGTCATGACCTCGATGGCCGGCGACGACGGCTGGACCAGCTGGGGCGAGAAAAGGGTCGGCTGATGGAGCCCGGCCGCACCGGCGAGCGGTGAGACGGGCAGCGGTTTGTACTGTTTTTGTTCTGCCATGGCACCCTCCATAGGACTACTTTGGGACGACAACAAAACTACCGAACAACACACAACTCCAAACCATCTCGCCGCAGGCCGCCGGCAGGCTCCGTCAGGGCCGGCGCGGCGCGCGGTCGGACTCGAGGAAACGCTCGAGTTCGGCCAGGGCCAGCCGGTAGACCTCGCGCTTGAACTCGATCACCGCATCAAGCGGCACCCAGTATTCGTTCCAGCGCCAGGCATCGAACTCCGGATGGTCGGAAGCGCGCAGACAAACGTCCGAATCGCGCCCCACCAGCCGCAGCAGATACCAGATCTGCTTCTGACCCTTGTAAGACCCACGCCACTCGCGTTTGATCCAATGGGTCGGCACATCGTAACGCAGCCAGTCCTTGGTGCGGCCGAGAATACGCACGTGCTCGGGGGTCAGCCCCACCTCCTCGTGCAGCTCCCGGTACATGGCCTGCTCCGGCGTTTCACCCCGCTTGATGCCTCCCTGGGGGAACTGCCAGGCGTGCTCTCGAATTCGCTTGCCCCAAAAAACCTCGTTTTTCGCGTTACAGAGGATGATGCCGACGTTCGGGCGATAGCCTTCGCGATCGAGCATAGAAAACCTGCAAAAACTATTGAGTTGAGGGACATTCTTCCATATTTCCCATCGCTTGGAAAGCCGCGGCGGCCGGGCTTTTCGCCGGATTTTCAAGGCTTTTCCCGGCCATCGCCGGTTGCGCCGCGGTCAAGTAAAATGGCGTTTTTCGCTCCAACCGGAATTTTTCATGCGCTCCTCCCAGTTTTTCCTGTCCACCCTCAAGGAAGCTCCGTCCGACGCCGAGGTTGTCAGCCAGAAGCTGATGCTGCGGGCCGGCCTGATCAAGCGGGCCGCCGCCGGCATCTACACCTGGATGCCCCTGGGACTGCGCACCCTGCGCAAGGTCGAGGCCATCGTGCGCGAGGAAATGAACCGTTCCGGCGCCCTGGAGTTGCTCATGCCGGCGGTGCAGCCGGCCGAGCTGTGGCAGGAATCGGGCCGCTGGGAGAAGTACGGCCCCGAACTGCTGCGCTTCAAGGACCGCCACCAGCGCGACTTCGTCATCGGCCCGACCCACGAGGAAGTGATCACCGACGTGGTGCGCCGCGAGGTGAAGAGCTACCGCCAACTGCCGCTGCACCTTTACCAGGTGCAGAGCAAGTTCCGCGACGAGATCCGCCCCCGCTTCGGCGTGATGCGCGGCCGTGAATTCCTGATGAAGGACGGCTACTCGTTCCACGCCAGCTTCGACGACCTGAAGCGCGAATACCAAGTGATGTACGACACCTATTCGCGCATCTTCACCCGCCTGGGCCTGCAATTCCGCGCCGTGGCCGCCGACACCGGCTCCATCGGCGGCACCGGCTCCCATGAGTTCCACGTGCTGGCCGACTCCGGCGAGGACGACATCGCCTACTGCCCGGATTCCGACTACGCCGCCAACGTGGAACTGGCCGAAGCCCTGGCCCCCGCCACGCCGCGCCCGGCCGCCGGCGAGGCCCTGGCCAAGGTCGCCACCCCGGGCCAGACTGCCTGTGCCGACGTGGCCGCCTTCCTCAAGACCGACCTGACCCGGGTGGTGAAAGCCATCGCCGTGGTCAGCGAAGACGCCGAGGGCAAGCCGCACTTCGCCCTGCTGCTGGTGCGTGGCGACCACGAGCTGAACGAGATCAAGGCCAGCAAGCTCGCCGGCCTGACCGACTTCCGCTTCGCCAGCGATGCCGAAGTCGAACAATACCTGGGCTGCCAGCCCGGCTACATCGGCCCGGTGGGCGTGGATGCCGGCAAGGTGCGGGTGATTGCCGACCGCACCGTGGCGGCCATGGCCGACTTCGTCTGCGGAGCCAACGAGGCGGGTTTCCACCTCACCGGGGTCAACTTCGGCCGCGACCTGGCCGAACCGGCCGAGGTGGCCGACCTGCGCAACGTGGTGGCCGGCGACCCGAGCCCGGACGGCAAGGGCGTGCTCGGCATCTGCCGCGGCATCGAGGTGGGCCACATCTTCCAGCTGCGCACCAAGTACGCCGAAGCGCTCAACTGCAAGTTCCTCGACGACAACGGCCGGGAACAGGTGATGGAGATGGGCTGCTACGGCATCGGCGTGTCGCGCATCGTCGGTGCCGCCATCGAGCAGAACTACGACGACAAGGGGATCATCTTCCCCGCCGCCCTGGCCCCGTTCACCGTGGCCATCGTGCCCATGGGCTACCACAAGTCCGATGCCATCCGCGACGCTGCCAACGCCCTCTACGCCGAGTTGCAGGCCGCCGGCGTGGACGTGCTGCTCGACGACCGCAACGAGCGCCCCGGCTCGATGTTCGCCGACATGGAATTGATCGGCATCCCGCACCGGGTGGTGATCGGCGAGAAGGGCCTGGCCGCCGGCCAGGTGGAGTACAAGGGCCGCCGGGACGAAGCCGCCACCATGGTGGCGCGGGACGCCATCGTCGCCCACCTGCTGGAAAGCCTCGCCAAATAAGGCGCGCCACGATGCCTGCCCGGAAAGCCAATAGGGACGCGGGGTTTCAAACGCCCCGCCGCAAACTCCGCGCCCTGCTTGGCTTTGCGCGCACCTCCGGCATCGCCCTGAGTGTCTGCGTTGTCGCCCCGGCCCAGGCCGGGGCACAAAAGTACGAGCCCCTCTCCGCCAGCGTCCAGGCCGCCCTCTCCAAGTCGGTGGCCGACGCCCGGCCGCCCACCAGCTCGTTTCGCTCCTACCGGGAGGCGGCCGACTGGCTGGAGGCCATGTCGCAACGCCTGGCCAAGCGCATCCCCGACCGGGAGTACCGCCTCGACCTGCTGCGCAGCGTCCATTACGAGGCCACCCGGGCCGGCCTCGATCCCCAGCTGGTGCTCGGCCTGATGCAGGTCGAATCGGGCTTCCGCAAATACGCCGTGTCCTCCGCCGGCGCCCGAGGCTACATGCAGGTGATGCCGTTCTGGGTAAAGCTGCTCGGCCGCCCAGACGATAGCCTGTTCGAGATGCGCACCAACCTGCGCTACGGCTGCACCATCCTGCGCCACTACCTGGACATCGAGAACGGCGACCTGTACCGGGCCCTGGGCCGCTACAACGGCAGCCTGGGCAAGCCCGAGTACCCGAACCTGGTGCGGGCCAGCTGGCACGGCCACTGGAGCTACACGCCGACAGTGGCCCTGGCGCCCGCCGCCCCTCAGGCTCCACAGACTCCGGGGGCGCCCAACGCCCCCGTCAGTCCGCCCGCCCCCATGGCGCCGCTGCCGCCGGCTGCTCCCCGGGCCGCGCCGCCCCTGAAGACTCCCTCGCCCCAAGCCCAGGCCCCGGGCCAATCCCAAGTCCCCCTGGCGCGCAACCCATAAACGACGCGGCGCCCGGAGGATGCACCTCGGAGCGCCGCGCCAACCCTGGGGTTTCGGCCCTTGGGGCTAGGCCCACCTCCCGCTCGCCGCCCCGCGCCTTTCGCCACCATAGCGGCGGTCTGCGCAGGACCCGAGGGGCCGGGCCGCCCTTGCCTTACATCCCGGGCATCATCCCCTTCAGGCCCTTCATGCCGCGCATCAGCTTGGCGATGCCGCCCTTGGAGAACTGCTTCATCATCTTCTGGGTCTGTTCGAACTGGTTGAGCAGGCGGTTCACTTCCTGGACCTGGACCCCGGCACCGGCGGCGATGCGCCGCTTGCGACTGGCCTTGATCAGCTCGGGCTTGGAGCGCTCCATGGGGGTCATGGAATTGATGATGCCCTCGACGCGGCGGATCATCTTGTCCTCGGCGCCGCCGCCCAACTGGCCGGCGGCCTGAGCGAACTGGGCCGGCAGCTTGTCCATGAAGGCGCTCATGCCGCCCATCTTGCGCATCTGGCCGATCTGCTCCTTGAAGTCATTGAGGTCGAAGCCCTTGCCGGACTTAAGCTTCTGGGCGAAGGCCTTGGCCTGCTCCTCGTCCACGCTCTTCCTGGCCTCTTCCACCAGGGACAGGATGTCGCCCATGCCCAGCACCCGGGAAGCCATCCGCTCGGGGTGGAAGGCTTCCAGGCCGGACAGCTTTTCACCCACGCCGGCGAACTTGATCGGCTTGCCGGTGACGTGACGCACCGACAGGGCGGCACCGCCCCGGGCGTCGCCGTCGAGCTTGGTCAGGATCACGCCGGTGAGCGGCAGGGCCTCACCGAAGGCACGGGCGGTGTTGACTGCGTCCTGGCCGAGCATGGCGTCCACCACGAACAGGGTTTCCACCGGATTGAGTGCCGCGTGCAGACGCTTGATCTCGTCCATCATCTCGGCATCGATGGCCAGGCGGCCGGCGGTATCCACCAACAGCACGTCGAAGTAGTGGCGCTTGGCGTAGTCCACCGCCGCTGCGGCAATGGCCTCGGGCTTGTCCGACGGGGACGAGGGGAAGAACTCGACCCCGGCCTGGGCGGCCACGGTCTTCAACTGCTCGATGGCGGCGGGCCGGTACACGTCGCAGGACACCACCAGCACCTTCTTTTTCTGGGTTTCCTTGAGCAGCTTGGCCAGCTTGCCGGTGGTGGTGGTCTTGCCGGCGCCCTGCAAGCCGGCCATGAGGATGATGGCCGGCGGCTGGGCCGCCAGGTTGAGCCCCTGGTGGGCTTCGCCCATCAGCTTGGCCATCTCCCGGTGCACCACGCCGACCAGGGCCTGGCCCGGAGTGAGGGAGCCGATCACCTCTTCGCCCACCGCCTTTTCCTTGACCGCGGCGATGAAATCCTTGACCACCGGCAGGGCCACGTCGGCCTCCAGCAGGGCCATGCGCACCTCGCGCAGGGCGTCGGAAATATTGGACTCGGTGAGGCGCGCCTCGCCCTTGAGGGTTTTCATGACGCGCGCAAGGCGCTGGGTGAGGTTGTCGAGCATCGGGCTGAACCTGAAAAGAAGGGAGGAACCCCGGTCCGCGCCCTGCGCGGCGCCGTTGGGAGCCAGGGCAGCCCTTGGTGTAAACTGGGCGGGCTGCATAAACCCCGCCATTTTACTGCAAGAGCCCCTGCCCTCTTCGATCCGTGGCCTTCCAACTCTCCGCCCACACCCTCGCCGCCGTTGTGTACGCCCTGCTCGGGGCCCACTACTGGCGCGCCTACCGCAGCCGCCCCCTGGGCGCCTCCCCCCTGGCGGCCCCGGCCGCCGCCCCGCACTGGGCCTCCTGGCTGCTGCCCCTCGGCCTGGCCGCTCAGGGCATCGGGCTCTATGCCGGGCTCTACGGCATCCCGCGCAACGGCGGGCCGATGTCCTTCTCCTTCGCCCTGGCCCTGTCCCTGATGCTGTGGCTGGCGCTGGCGGTGTACTGGCTGGAAAGCTTCCGCACCCGCCTGGGAGGCCAGCCCCTGCTGCTGTTCATTGCCGCCCTGGGCGCCCTCGCCCCGGTGCTCTTCCCCCAGGCCCACCCGCTGCAGCGGGCCGGCTCCACCGGTTTCGAGCTGCACTTCCTCGCCGCCATGGCGGCCTACAGCCTGTTCACCCTGGCCGCCATCCACGCCGTGTTCATGAGCCTGGCGGAGCGCCAACTGCACCGCAAGGACTTGTCACCGGCCCTGGCCACCCTGCCGCCGCTGATGACCATGGAGAACATGCTGTTCCGCATGATCGGCGCCGGCTTCCTGCTGCTCACCGCCGCCCTGGTCACCGGCGTGCTGTTCTCCGAGTCGGTGTTCGGCCGGCCGCTCACCTTCGACCACAAGACGGTCTTCGCCATCGCCTCCTGGGTGATCTTCGCCGGCCTGCTGGTGGGCCGGCGCGTCCGCGGCTGGCGCGGCAAGGTGGCCCTGCGCTGGACTCTGGCCGGCTTCCTGCTCCTGCTGCTGGCCTACGTGGGCAGCCGCTTCGTCGCCGAAGTCATCCTGCACCGCCCGGTGATGTGACGCCGCCGCGATGACCCGCCGCCGACGACCGACGCCCCCGCCGCCCATCTCCCGCCCGCGCTGATGGACGATATTCCCCTTCTGGCGCTGCTTGCCGTCCTGGTGGTGCTGCTGCTCGTCTCGGGCTTCTTCTCGATGACCGAGACGGCCCTGATGGCGGCCAACCGCTACCGCCTGCGCCACCGGGCCGAGGCCGGCGACAAAGGGGCCAAGCGGGTCCTCGGCTTGCTCGCCCAGACCGACCGCATGCTGGGCGCCATCCTGCTCGGCAACAATCTGGTCAATGCCGCCGCCGCCACCCTGGTGTCGGTGATTACCATCACCCTGGTGGGCGACGACAAGTGGGCCCTGGGCCTGGGCACCCTGGCGGTGACCTTCTGCATCCTGGTGGTGTCCGAGGTCTCGCCCAAGATCGTCGGCGCCGCCTATGCCGACCGGCTGGCGCCGCCCCTGGCCTTCCTCCTCACACCCCTGATGCAGCTGACCCGCCCGGTTGTGGGGGTGGTCAACCTGTTCGCCAACGGCCTGCTCTCCCTGCTGCGCCTCAAGCCCAAGCACTACGAGGCCAGCCCTCTGTCCCGAGAGGAACTGCGCTCCCTGGTACTGAGTGCCCGCCACCTGTTGCCGGGCAAGCACCAGAGCATCCTGGTGAACCTGTTCGACCTGGAACGCATCACGGTGGACGACGTGATGACCCCCCGCACCGCCATCGAGGCGGTGGACCTGGAGGCGGACTGGGAGGAGATCGCCGCTCAGGTGGCCACCAGCTACCACACACGGCTGCCGGTGTACCGGGGCGACCTCCACCGCATCGTCGGCATCCTGCACCTGAAGCGGGTGGTGGGGCTCCAGCAACGCGAGCTGCTGAACCGGGAAACCTTGGAAGAATGCCTGGCGCCGCCCTACTTCATTCCCGCCGGCACACCGGCCTTCGCCCAGTTGCAGTTCTTCCAGGAAAACCGCCAGCGCCTCGGCCTGGTGGTGGACGAATACGGCGAGATTGACGGCCTGCTGACCCTGGATGACATCATCGAGGAGATCGTCGGCGAATTCACCACCTCGACTCCCGCCGGCGGCAATCGGCTGGTCTGGGGGGAGGACGGTTCGGTGCTGGTGGACGGCAGCCGCAGCCTGCGCGAACTCAACCGCAAGCTGGGCCTCGACTTGCCCCTGAGCGGCCCCAAGACCTTGAACGGTCTGATCGTCGAGTACCTCCAGGACATTCCGGAAAGCGGGGTCGGCCTCAAAGTGGGCGGAATCTCCATCGAAGTGGTGCACACCCAGGACCGCAGCATCAAGACGGTGCGGTTGTTCCGGCCGACGCCCCGGGAGAAACGCTGAAAAGACGGCTAGAAGTTCCTGCCGCCATCAAATTCCGACGGACCGTGCCGTAAACGACATTAATGCCATGCACAACCCGTTAGAATTCCCGAAAATCCCCGCCCGGCGGGGCTTCCGTCTTTACAAAGAACTGGGTGCTGGGCATTATCCAAGGCCAACCATGTTTTACGCATACCCGCACCGCTTCCTCCCCGCCGCCGGGATTTCGCCCCCGCCGCAGCCTTCGCGCGCCTGCCGGCGCCCGATCCACTCCTGACATCCGGACCATGGCCGCCACTCTGCAGGTCACCTTCAGCGGGCTCGCCCGCGCCCTCGTCCAGGCAGGCCGGCTCCAGGAGGCCGACGCGGAGGCATTCGCCGGCCAAGCGACCGCCAGCAAGACGTCGTTCATCGAACAGGTGGTGGCGAGCAAGAAGCTTTCCGCTCGGGAGGTGGCCCAGTTCGCCGCCGAGACCTTCGGCTACCCGCTGCTCGACCTGCAAGCCTTCGAGAGCGCCAACATTCCCAAGGATGCGATCGACCGCAAGCTGATCTCGACCCACCAGGTGATTCCGCTGTACAAGCGGGGCAACCGCATCGCCATCGCCATCGCCGACCCGACCAACCTGCGCGCCCTGGATGAAATCCGCTTCCAGACCGGTCTGACGGTGGACCCGGTGGTGGTGGTGGAAGAGGCGATCAAGCCCCTGGTCACCCAGTTCTCCGAATCCGCCTCGGAAACCCTGAAGAACCTGGTCGGCGACGACATCAACCTGGAATTCACGGACGAAGAGGCCGGCAGCACCACCGAGGACGCTGCCGCCACCGACGTGGATGACGCCCCGGTCGTCAAGTTCATCCAGAAGATCCTGCTCGACGCCATCAACGACGGGGCTTCGGACATCCACTTCGAGCCCTATGAGAAGTACTACCGCATCCGCTTCCGGGTGGATGGCGTGCTACGCGAGGTGGCGACCCCACCCCTGGCCATCAAGGAGAAGGTTGCTTCGCGGATCAAGGTGATCTCCCGGCTCAACATCGCCGAGAAGCGCGTCCCCCAGGACGGCCGCATGAAGTTGGTGCTGTCCAAGAGCCGGGCCATCGACTTCCGGGTCAGCACCCTGCCCACCATCCACGGCGAAAAGATCGTCCTGCGTATCCTGGACCCGACCTCCGCCACCCTGGGCATCGAGGCCCTGGGCTACGAGCCGGACCAGAAGGCGCAACTGCTCGATGCGGTGCAGCGTCCCTACGGCATGGTGCTGGTGACCGGCCCCACCGGCTCGGGCAAGACCGTGTCGCTCTACACCTGCCTGAACATCCTCAATCAGCCCGGGGTGAACATCTCCACCGCCGAGGACCCGGCGGAAATCAACCTGGCCGGCATCAACCAGGTGAACGTGGACGACAAGGCCGGCCTGACCTTCGCCGCAGCACTGAAATCCTTCCTGCGCCAGGATCCGGACGTGATCATGGTGGGTGAAGTGCGCGACCTGGAAACTGCCGAAATCGCCATCAAGGCAGCCCAGACCGGTCACATGGTGCTGTCCACCCTGCACACCAACGACGCCCCCCAGACCTTAGAGCGCCTGCGCAACATGGGGGTGCCGCTGTTCAACATCGCCTCGTCGGTGATCCTCATCACCGCCCAGCGCCTAGCCCGTCGCCTGTGCAACTGCAAGAAGCCCCTGGAAGTGCCCGAGCAGACCCTGCGCGACGCCGGCTACAGCGACGAGGACGTGGACAGCTACCTGCGCGGCGACTGGACCCTCTACGGCCCCGGCGGCTGTGACCGCTGCAAGGGCAGCGGCTACAAGGGCCGGGTCGGCATCTACCAGGTAATGCCGGTGAGCGAAGAGATCCAGCGCATCATCATGGCCAACGGCAACTCCCTGGACATCGCCGCTCAAGCCAGGAAGGAAGGGGTGCGCGACCTGCGCCAGTCGGGCCTGCTCAAGGCCAAACAGGGGGTCACCTCCCTGGATGAAGTCCTGTCCACCACCAACGCCTAAATTCCAAAAGTCCCACCAGAGGATCCGTCATGGCCAACCCGCCGCGCAAACCAGCCGTATCGATCAAGGAGTTCGTTTTCCTCTGGGAAGGCAAGAACCGGGAAGGCCGGATCGTCCGCGGCGAGTTGCGCGCCCCCAGCGAGACGGTGGTCAACGCCACCTTGCGCCGCCAGGCCATCCTGGTCACCAAGATCACCAAGCAGCGCTTCAAGCGGGGCGGCAAGGTCACCGAAAAGGACATCACCCTGTTCACCCGCCAGCTGGCCACCATGATGAAGTCGGGGGTGCCCCTGCTCCAGTCCTTCGACATCGTCGGCCGGGGCCACGCTAATCCGGCGGTGAGTAAGCTACTGCTCGACATCAAGGCCGACGTGGAAACCGGCAGTTCCCTGTCCCAGGCATTCCGCAAGTACCCGCTCTACTTCGACGCTTTGTTTTGCAACCTGATCGCCGCCGGCGAGCAGGCCGGCATCCTGGAAACCCTGCTCGACCGCCTGGCCACTTACAAGGAAAAAATCCTGGCGATCAAGAGCAAGATCAAGTCGGCCCTGTTCTACCCCACCGCCGTGATCGCCGTGGCCTTCATCATCACCGCGGTGATCATGATCTTCGTTATCCCGGCCTTCAAGGATGTGTTCAAGAACTTCGGCGCCGACCTGCCGGCCCCCACTCTGATCGTGATTAGCATTTCCGACTTCTTCGTCGCCTACTGGTACCTGATCTTCGGCGCCATCGGCGGTGGACTATATGCTTTCTTCGAAGCCTGGAAACGCTCGGAAAACCTGCAGGCGTCCATGGACCGGTTCATGCTGCGCCTGCCCATCTTCGGCGAGATCGTGCGCAAGTCGGTCATCGCCCGTTGGACCCGTACCCTGTCCACCATGTTCGCCGCCGGGGTGCCCCTGGTGGAATCCCTCGACTCGGTAGGCGGTGCCGCCGGCAACCACGTCTACAAGACTGCCACCCGCCAGATCCAGACCGAGGTCAGCACCGGCACCAACCTCACCAGCGCCATGCAGAACACCGCCCTGTTCCCCAACATGGCCATCCAGATGGTAGCCATCGGCGAGGAATCCGGCGCCCTGGATTCGATGCTGGGTAAGGTCGCCGACTTCTTCGAGCAGGAGGTGGATGACGCCGTCGAGGCCCTTTCCAGCCTGATGGAGCCGATCATCATGGTGATCCTCGGCGTGCTCATTGGCGGTATGGTGGTGGCCATGTATCTCCCCATCTTCAAACTGGGCTCTGTGGTCTGACCTCATGGATTTCGTCACCTTCTTCAGCAACACCCCCACGGTCTGGACCGCCCTGGCCACCGTGCTCGGGCTGCTCGTCGGCAGCTTTCTCAACGTGGTCATCTACCGGCTGCCCCTGATGATGGAGCGGGAATGGCAGGAGCAATGCGCCGAATTGCGCGGCGAAAGCCTGCCGGCCCAATCGCCCCTGTCACTGGCCACGCCCCGTTCCCGCTGCCCCTCCTGCGGGCACGGCATTCCCGCCTGGGAGAACGTCCCCCTGTTCAGTTGGCTGCTGCTGCGGGGCAAGTGTTCCTCCTGCGCCACACCGATCTCTCCGCGCTACCCCCTGGTCGAGGCCCTGACCGGCGTGCTGACCGGGTTGGCAGCCTGGCACTTCGGCTTCACCCTGGCCGCCGCCGGCGCCATCCTGCTCACTTGGGCACTGATCGCCCTGGCCTGGATCGACCTGGACACCCAGCTGCTGCCCGATTCCATCACCCTGCCGCTGCTCTGGTTGGGGCTGGGCCTGGCCCTCGTGCCAGCGTTTGCCGATCTGCACTCGGCGGTGATCGGTGCCATGGCCGGCTACCTGTCCCTGTGGAGCGTCTACTGGCTGTTCAAGCTGCTCACCGGCAAGGAAGGCATGGGCTATGGCGACTTCAAGCTGCTCGCCGCCCTGGGGGCCTGGATGGGCTGGCAGATGCTGCCGCTCATCATCCTGCTCTCGTCCCTGGTCGGCGCCCTGGTCGGCATCGCCCTGATCCTGGGCGCCGGGCGGGGGCGCAGCATCCCCATTCCCTTTGGCCCCTACCTGGCTGCGGCCGGCCTGATCGCCCTGTACGGCGGCAAGACCCTGACCAACCAATATCTAGCCCTGGTGTTGTGACCGCCCACGTATTGGCTTGAAACGCCAATCCGGTGCCCCCATATGGCGCCGAGAGAGGGACTGGACCGAGGCGTCCCGCCCTTCGGCTATAATCTTTCGTTTTCCGGAACCGGCAGGCCATCGCCACGCTCGCCCCGGTTCCCGCTGGAGACTTTGCCATGCCCATTTACGAATACCGCTGCGACACTTGCGGCTTCCAGAAGGAATACCTGCGGAAGGCGAGCGATCCGCTCCTCACTACCTGCCCCGAGTGCGGCAAGGAAACCTTCACCAAGATGCTCTCCGCCGCCGGCTTCCAACTGAAAGGCAGCGGCTGGTACGCCACCGACTTCAAGGGCGGCGGCTCCTGCGCCGCATCTACCGGCGACGGTCCGCCCCCCTGCCAGAGCGGCGCCTGTCCCGCCGCCAGCTAAGCCTGCCCGGGCCGGTTTTCCGGCCCGACCGTTTTTTCCGCCCTGCGAGCCGACACCCATGCGGTCTGGATTCCTCAAGCGCTATTTCATCACCGGTCTTCTGATCTGGGTGCCGCTGGCCATCACCGCCTGGGTGCTCAACCTGATCGTCGGCACCATGGACCAGTCCCTGCGGCTGCTCCCGGCCTCGATCCACCCCCAGAACCTGCTCGGGATGAACATCCCTGGCATGGGCGCCCTGATCACCCTGCTGGTGATCCTGGTCACCGGCATGGCCGCCGCCAACATCATCGGCCAGAAGCTGGTGCGCTGGTGGGAAGGCCTGCTCGCCCGCATCCCGGTGGTCAACTCCATCTACAAGGGCGTCAAGCAAATTTCCGACACCCTGTTCTCGCCCAACGGCCAGGCCTTCCGCAAGGCCCTGCTGGTCCAGTATCCCCGCGAGGGCTCCTGGACCATCGCCTTCCAGACCGGTCGCCCGGGCGGCGACGTGGCCAACCATCTGACCGGCGACTTCGTCAGCGTCTACGTTCCCACCACCCCCAACCCGACCTCGGGCTTCTTCCTGATGATGCCCCGGGCCGACGTGGTCGAACTGGACATGACGGTGGACGACGCCCTCAAGTACATCATTTCCATGGGTGTGGTCGCCCCGCCGATCCCCTCGGCGGCCACCGCCCCCGGCACCCTCACCGCCTCCCGCTCCGCCCAGGTCTGACCCGGGCACGATCGCAGGCAGCAACCCTTTCATCAGCACTCAAGCCATCATGCGTTCTCACTACTGCGGACAACTCAACGCCTCCCTCGAAGGCCAGATCGTCACCCTGTGCGGCTGGGCCCACCGTCGCCGCGACCACGGCGGCGTCATCTTCATCGACCTGCGCGACCGGGAGGGCATGGCCCAGGTAGTGTGCGATCCGGATCGCCCTGAAATGTTTGCTACCGCAGAGTCGGTGCGCAACGAGTTCTGCCTGAAGATCACCGGCAAGGTGCGCCTGCGCCCGGCCGGTACCGAGAACAAGAACCTGGCCTCCGGCGAAATCGAAATCCTCTGCCAGGAGATCGAGGTACTGAACGCCTCGGTCACTCCGCCGTTCCAGCTCGATGAGGACAACCTCTCCGAGAACGTGCGCCTGACCCACCGGGTGATCGACCTGCGCCGCCCCCAGATGCAGAAGAACCTGCTGCTGCGCTACGCCGTGGCCCGGGCCTTCCGCCGCTTCCTCGACGCCAACGGCTTCATCGACGTGGAAACCCCGATGCTCACCAAGAGCACCCCGGAAGGCGCCCGCGACTACCTGGTGCCCTCCCGCGTCCATGACGGCCAGTTCTTCGCCCTGCCCCAGTCGCCCCAGCTGTTCAAGCAGCTGCTGATGGTGGCCGGCTTCGACCGCTACTACCAGATCACCAAGTGTTTCCGCGACGAGGACCTGCGCGCCGACCGCCAGCCCGAGTTCACCCAGGTCGATATCGAGACCTCGTTCATGGGTGAAGCCGAAATCACCGCCCTGATGGAACAGCTGATCCGCGTGGTGTTCAAGGAAGCCCTGGACGTGGAGCTGCCCAACCCGTTCCCGCGCATGACCTACGGCGAGGCCATGGCCCGCTTCGGCTCCGACAAGCCCGACCTGCGCGTCACCCTGGAGCTGGTGGACGTCACCGACGCCGTCGCCGACGTGGCCTTCAAGGTCTTCTCCGGCCCGGCCACCTCCGGCGGCCGTGTCGCCGCCCTGCGCATCCCCGGCGGCAGTGCCCTGACCCGCTCCGAGATCGACGCCTACACCCAGTTCGTCGGCATCTACGGCGCCAAGGGCCTGGCCTACATCAAGGTCAACGACGTGGCCCAGCCCAACGAGGCCGGCTTGCAGTCGCCCATCGTCAAGAACCTGCACGAGCAGGCCCTCAAGACTATCCTCGAGCGCACCGGCGCCCAGAACGGCGACCTGATCTTCTTCGGCGCCGACAAGACCAAGGTGGTCAACGACGCCCTCGGCGCCCTGCGCATCAAGATCGGCCATGAAAAGGGCTACCTGAACGGCAAGGCCTGGGAACCCCTGTGGGTAGTGGACTTCCCCATGTTCGAGTACGACGAGGACGACAAGCGCTGGACCGCCTGCCACCACCCGTTCACCGCCCCCAAGGACGAGCACCTGGAGTTCCTCACCAGCGATCCCGGCAAGTGCCTGGCCAAGGCCTACGACCTGGCCCTCAACGGCTGGGAAATCGGCGGCGGCTCGGTGCGTATCCACCGCGCCGACGTGCAGGAGAAGGTCTTTACCGCCCTGGGCATCGACGAGGAAGAAGCCCAGCTCAAGTTCGGCTTCCTGCTCGACGCCCTCAAGTACGGCGCGCCGCCCCACGGCGGCCTGGCCTTCGGCCTAGACCGGATCGTCACCATGATGACCGGCGCCGAATCGATCCGCGACGTGATCGCCTTCCCCAAGACCCAGCGCGCCCAGTGCCTGCTCACCAACGCCCCCTCGGCAGTGGACGAGAAGCAGCTGCGCGAGCTGCACATCCGCCTGCGCAACGTGGTCAAGGCCGAAGGCGCCGCCTGAGCACCGCCCGGCGCCGGCCGGATTGGCCGGACGCATTGAAATCGGACCACCGGCGCGGCCCCTGCCGCGCCGGATGAGGACGCCCCCATGGCCCACTTCCTCCGCACCGTCCTGCGCCGCGCCGGCACCACCGGCCTGACGGCCCTGCTGCTGGCCGGCCTGGCCACCGGCGCCGCCGCCCGCGGCCACCGGGACAGCGCCGATCGAGCCGACACGGCCGCTACAACCGCCTTCACCGGTGGCACCATCGCCGCCGCCGAGCTTCCCGCCGAAGCCCGTCGCACCCTGGCGGCCATCCAGGCCGGTGGCCCCTTCCCCTACGCCCGGGACGGCGTCGTCTTCGGCAATTTCGAAAAGCGTCTGCCGCAGCGCTACCGTGGCTACTACCGGGAATACACGGTGGACACCCCGGGAGCCCGCAACCGGGGCGCCCGGCGCATCGTCGCCGGCGAAGGCCCGGCCCGGGATGTGCGCCGCTCCGGCGAGTATTACTATTCGGACGACCACTACCGCAGCTTCCGCCAGATCCACCCCTGACACCCCGCCATGAGCCCCACGCCCCACGACCCCGCTGCCGACCTGCCGGACGTGCAGGAACCCGACCTGGCCGCCATCCTGCGCCGCTCCGACCTGGGCGGCGTCTATGCCCTGCCTTTTTCCGGCCGCGGCGAGGTGGAACGGGCCTGCACCCTGTGCGGCCACCGCCTGCATAGCGCCGACGGCGAAGACAGCGAGGATGTGGGCATCGTCCTGGCCCTGCTCGGCCGCGACCTGCAACTGCCGGACTACTACGGCGCCAACTACGACGCCCTGGCCGACTGCCTGTGCGACGACGCCTGGGCCGCCCCCGCCGGCGGCGACGTCCCAGGTCAGGTGCTGGTGATCGGCGGCAGTGCCGCCCTCAAGAACGCCGATCCGGAAGGCTTCGACACCCTGTGCGCCGTTTTTGCCGCCGCCGCCGACTACTGGCGTGAAGCCGGCGTGCCGTTCTGGGTGTTTTTCGACCTGCCCGCAGACGGCCTGGCGGACCTGCCCATCCTGCCGGCCTGACGCAGCCGCCCCGCCCTTACCCTCTTCCCTGCCGTGCCTTACAAGGTCCCGGAATCGGTCCTGGTGGTGATCCACACCCCGGACCTGGAGGTGCTGCTGATCGAGCGCGCCGCCCACCCCGGCTACTGGCAGTCGGTCACCGGCAGCCTGGAATCCGGTGAATCGCCACGGCAGACCGCCTGCCGCGAGGTCGGTGAGGAAACCGGCCTCGCACTGCCCCCCGAGCGTTTTTGCGACTGGCAGCTGACCAACCGCTTCGCCATCTTCGCCGAGTGGCGCCACCGCTACGCCCCGGGTGTCAGCCACAACATCGAGCACGTATTTTCCCTGGCGGTGCCGGCCCCCTTCGCCCCCCGCCTGGCTCCCGACGAGCACCGGGACGCCTGCTGGCTGCCCTGGCGCGACGCCGCCGCCCGTTGCTTCTCCTGGACCAACCGGGACGCCATCCTGATGCTCCCGGACCTCGCCGCCCGCTCCTCCCGGCCCTGATCCGGCACGCCACAAGCTGCGCCGGATCAAACACTCGCCACGGCCCTCTTGAAAACGGCGATTCCGCTTCTATATCGGTAATGTCCAGCGTCGGACGCCCCATCATGGCGCCGCCGCCATCGTCCGTTTCCGACTTCGTTTCGAGGAGGACTACCATGGCCAACTTACTCAGCCGATTCGCCGCCCCCCGTTCCATCGCTTCCGGTCTGCCCGACCCCTTCGACGAGCTGTTCAAGGGCTTCTTCGTCCGGCCGGTGGAATTTCCCAACCAGCCCGCAGCGCCCACCATGCGCATGGACGTGAAGGAAAACGAGGAAGGCTACCAAGTCCACGCCGAACTGCCCGGGGTCAAGAAGGAAGACATCCAGGTCACTATCGACGGCGGCACCCTGTCCATCTCCGCCGAAGTGCGGCAGGAGAATGAAGAGAAGGAAGGCGACCAGGTGCTGCGTGCCGAACGCTACTTCGGCAAGGTCTCGCGCAGCGTGCAGTTGCCCCACGAGATCGACGAGGCCGCTGCCGCGGCCCGCTTCGCCGACGGCGTGCTGGAACTGACCCTGCCCAAGCGCCAGGGCACCAGCAGCAAGCGCCTGACCATTTCCTGAGCACATCCGGACCACCGAGTGGGTCTAGGCGGTGGCAGTTCATCTAGCGCCGTCGCCGAAACCGGCCCTCCCGCACCGCGGGGGCCGGCTTTTTCTTTCGCTGACGCGGCGGGTAGAATTCGCGGGCTTCGATTACCGGAACCCGCCATGACCAGCACCGCCCAACCGTCGCTCCCTGCCTTCAAGGCCGCCATCCTGGCCGAGGCCCTGCCCTACATCCGCAAGTTCCACGGCAAGACCATCGTGGTCAAGTACGGCGGCAACGCCATGACCGACGAAAAGCTCAAGCAGTGCTTCGCCCGGGACGTGGTGCTGCTCAAGCTGGTGGGCCTGAACGTGATCGTCGTCCACGGCGGCGGCCCCCAGATCGAGAACCTGCTCGGCCGGGTCGGCAAGAAGGGCGAATTCATCCAGGGCATGCGCGTCACCGACGCCGAGACCATGGAGATCGTCGAGATGGTGCTGGGCGGCCAGGTCAACAAGGACGTGGTGAACCTGATCAACCAGGCCGGCGGCAAGGCCGTGGGCCTGACCGGCAAGGACGGCGGCTTCATCCGCGCCAAGAAGCTGATGCTGCCCAACAAGGACAATCCGGACGCCCCCATCGACGTGGGCCAGGTGGGAGATATCACCCAGATCGACCCGTCCCTGATCAGCTTCCTCGACCAGGGCCAGTTCATCCCGGTGATCGCGCCCATCGGCGTGGGCGAGGACGGCGAGTCCTACAACATCAACGCCGACGTGGTGGCCGGCAAGCTGGCCGAGATTCTCAAGGCGGAAAAGCTGGTGCTGCTGACCAACACCCCCGGGGTGCTGGACAAGGCCGGCAACCTGCTCACCGGCCTGACCCCCAAGCAGATCGACGACCTGGTGGAAGACGGCACCCTCTCCGGCGGCATGCTGCCCAAGATCGGCTCGGCCCTGGACGCCGCCCGCAACGGGGTGAAGAGCGTGCACATCATCGACGGCCGGGTGGAGCACGCCCTGCTGCTGGAAATCCTCACCGACCACGGCGTCGGCACCATGATCAAGAGCCACTGACCCACCGTCGCCCCGCCTCGGGGCGGTAACCCCGCACCGCGCCGCAATACCGGCGCGGTGCGGCCCAAGCCCGGCTTACGCCGGGCTTTCTTTTGTCCGTCGCCGGAATCTGACAACCTCGAAATTCAACTTACCGTAACCGATAGCTCACTAAGTAATTTCCACAATATCTGCACCAAAGCAGGGCACGTAAGGTTGGCGCCGCAGTCGAGCATGGGCCGCAGAGCCCGGTCGCTGCCATGCCGCCCCCCAACCCCAAGAGCAAACGAATCCAGAGAGGAGACTTCATGTCCCGTACCACGTCCCCGCGCCGTCCGTCCCGCCTCAAGCAACTGGGCTTCCTCGTCCCCCTGGCCCTCCTCAGCGCCAGCGCCCTGGCCCAGGGCCCGGTCAACGTGCACGGCAAGGAGAAGATCGGCACCGTCCAGCAGGTCTACGACGGCGCCCTGTTCCCGGATGTCCAGGTCAACACCTTCCGCAACATCGACCGCCTGTTCTCCACCCGCACCGTCAAGCACGGCACCAAGGTCTATCCCCTGCCCGCCGCCGACAAGACCCTGGGCAACTTCAAGTTCACCTCCAACGGCAAAGACTACGACCTCTACGACTACGTCTCCCTCAACCGGGTGAGCGGCCTGCTGGTGATCAAGAACGGCAAGGTGGCCTTCGAGAACTACCAACTGGGCAACAGCGACAAGACCCGCTGGATGTCCATGTCGGTGGTCAAGTCGATCACCGCCACCCTGATCGGCGCCGCCATCAAGGACGGCTACATCAAGAGCATCGACGATCCCGTCACCCGCTACCTGCCCCAGCTGGCCGGCAGCGCCTACGACGGCGTGAGCGTGCGCAACCTACTGCAGATGGCCTCCGGGGTGAAGTGGAACGAGACCTACACCGACCCCAACTCCGACCGTCGCCACATGCTCGAAGTGCAGAACAGCCAGAAGCCCGGCGGCGTGCTTGAGCTGATGGCCAAGCTGCCCCGCGCCGCCGAGCCCGGCACCCGCTGGAACTACAGCACCGGCGAGACCCACGTGGCCGGCGCCCTGGTGCGCGCCGCCGTCGGCAAACCGGTGGCCCAGTACCTGTCTGAAAAGATCTGGAGCAAGTTCGGCATGGAATCCGACGCCACCTGGTGGCTCGAATCCCCGGACGGCCTGGAAGTGGGCGGTAGCGGCCTGTCCGCCACCCTGCGCGACTACGGCCGTTTCGGCCTGTTCCTGATGGGCGGCGGCAAGGCCGGCGGCGAGCAGGTCCTGCCCGACGGCTGGGTCCAGGAAGCGGGCAGCCCGAAGATGGTGGACGGCAAGCAGGTCAACTACGGCTACATGCTGTGGCCGATCCCGAACGCTGCCGGCACCATCAACGAAGGCGCCTTCGAAGCCCGCGGCATCTTCGGCCAGCACATCTACATGAACCCCAAGGAAAACGTGGTGGTCGTGGTGTGGAGCGCCCTGCCCAAGCCCACCGGCAAGGCCACCGTCGGCGACAACGACTTCTTCGCCGCCGTCAGCCAGGCCGTGCGCTGACCCGGGACGCTGCCGGCGCGGCCTCGCGCCGGCAGCCCCCTTTGCACCGCGCCCCCGCCGTCACTGCCGGGGGCGCGGTCACGTCCGGCCCGGCCTCCGGGCCCAGACCCCGGGAGTAGAATCGCCCCATGGTTTCCCCCGCCCCCCACCGCCGCGACCGGGTCTGGCTGTTCGATCTGGACAACACCCTGCACAACGCCAGCCCCCACATCTTCCCCCACATCAACGCCTCGATGACGTCCTACATCCAGCAGCACCTGGGGCTGGACGAGGCCGAGGCCAACCGTCTGCGCCAACACTACTGGACCCGCTACGGCGCCACCCTGCTCGGGCTGATGCGCCACCACGGCACCGACCCGCGCCACTTCCTCTGGCACACCCACCAGTTTCCCGACCTGCCGCGCATGGTGGTGGCGGAAAAGCGGCTCGGCCATGCCCTGGAGCGCCTGCCCGGACGCAAGGTGCTGTTCTCCAACGCCCCCCAGCACTACACCGAGGCCATCCTCGACATCACCGGCATCGGCCCCCACTTCGACGCGGTCTACACCGTGGAGCGCCTGCGCTTCCAACCCAAGCCACTGATGGCCGGCTTTGTCCGCCTGCTGCGCAACGAGCGCCTCGACCCGCGCCGCTGCATCATGGTCGAGGACAGCTTGGCCAACCTGCGCACCGCCAAGCGCCTGGGCATGACCACGGTGTGGGTGAGCACCGGCTCGCGCCAGCCGCCCTACGTGGATGCCACCGTGCGCTCGGCCTGCGACCTGCCCCGGCTCATGCCCCTGGCCTGCGGCCGGCTATAATCGCCCTAACCGCCGGCCACCTGCCCCACCGCCACCGCGCCGGACGGACCAAAATCACTCAGGGATTCCATACATGGCAAGCAAACCGGGGGAGCGCCGGCTGCAGATCCTGCAGACCCTGGCGGAAATGCTGGAGGCGCCCAAGGGCGAAAAGATCACCACCGCCGCCCTGGCGGCCCGGCTGGAGTGTTCCGAGGCGGCCCTGTACCGGCACTTCGCCAGCAAGGCCCAGATGTTCGAGGGGCTGATCGAATTCATCGAATCCAGCCTGTTCGGCGTCATCAACCAGATCGGCGCCGAAGAGCCCCGGGGCCTGGCCCAGGTGGAGCAGATCCTGGCCCTGCTGCTGCGCTTCGCCCAGAAGAACCGGGGCATGACCCGGGTGCTGGTGGGCGACGCCCTGGTCAACGAGAACGAGCGCCTGCAAGCCCGCATCAACGCCCTGCACGACAAGGTCGAGGCGGCCCTCAAGCAGTCCCTGCGGGTGGCCGCCACCCAGGGCCAGGTGGGCGCCGGCGCCGATATGGCGGCCCTGGCCAGCCTGCTGCTGTGCTTTGTCGTGGGCCGCTGGCAGCAGTACGCCAAGAGCGGCTTTTCCCGGGAGCCCCTGGCCCAGTGGCCCCAGCAGTGGCCGCTCCTGGCCATGGCCTGCCTAGCCACCGCCGGCGAGGCCGAACCGGCCTGAGCCAAAAGACGCATCGCCAAACCCCGCGCCAGGCGCGGACCTTCGCGCCCCCTGCTTGAAGAGGCGCAAAAACAAAGGGCCTTGGCGACGGTATCGCCAAGGCCCTTTATCCATGCGGGGTTTGCGCCCCCCGGGATTCCCCCCTGGGCGGCGAACCCCACTGGCGTGTTAGCCCCGCTCCTTCAGCCAGGCGGCGGCGTCCAGGGCGAAATAGGTGAGGATGCCGTCGGCGCCGGCCCGCTTGAACGACAGCAAAGCCTCCAGAACGCAGGCGCGCTCGTTCAGCCAGCCGTTCTGGATGGCGGCACGCAGCATGGCGTATTCACCGCTCACCTGGTAGGCGTAGGTGGGCACGCCGAATTCGTCCTTCACCCGGCGCACGATGTCCAGGTAGGGCATGCCGGGCTTGACCATGACCATGTCGGCGCCCTCGTCCAGATCCTGGGCCACCTCGCGCAGGGCCTCGTCGGAATTGCCCGGGTCCATCTGGTAGGTGTACTTGTTGCCCTTGCCCAGGTTGGCGGCAGAGCCCACGGCGTCGCGGAACGGGCCGTAGAAGCTGGAGGCATACTTGGCCGAATAGGCCAGGATGCGGGTGTGGATCAGCTTCTTGTCGTCCAGGGCGGCGCGGATGGCCCCGATGCGGCCGTCCATCATGTCCGAGGGGGCCACCACGTCGGCGCCGGCCTCGGCGTGGCAGAGGGCCTGCTTGACCAGCACCTCCACCGTCTCGTCGTTCATCACGTAGCCGCGCGGATCGTTCGGGGCGATCAGGCCGTCCTGGCCGTGGCTGGTGTAGGGGTCCAGGGCCACGTCGGTGATGACACCCAGTTCGGGGAATTCCTTCTTCAAGGTCCGCACCACGGTGGGCACCAGGCCCTCCGGGTTGTAGGCCTCCTCGGCCAGTTCGCTCTTGCCCGCCTGGCCGATCACCGGAAACAGGGCCAGGGCGGGCACCCCCAGGCCGAGGGCCTTCTCGGCGGTCTTCAGCAACAGGTCCAGGGTCTCGCGCTCGACCCCGGGCATGGAGGCCACGGCTTCGCGGCGGTTACTGCCTTCAAGGACGAACACCGGGTAGATCAGGTCATCGGCGGTGAGCACCGATTCGCGCATCAGGCGGCGGGAAAAATCGTCGCGGCGCATGCGGCGCATCCGGGTGGTGGGATAACGCCCTGGCAGACGGCTCATAACGGCTCCTGGAAACTATTTCGAAAAAATTAACGAGCCCCGGGAACTAAACGGAACGGCGCGAACTCTACCCATGCAGATGGTTCTCACCGTCTCCCGCTTTACCTCCCTGAGCGGGTGCCTTAATCACATTAAGGCATTTCACCCCCGGTTCCCCCTTATCCGGGGGTTTTTTTTTGCCGGGGGCAGACTCACCCGTCCCGCTGCCGGACGCCCTGCCCGCAAGGCACGGCGCCGGCCCCGCTCATTTGGCCGGCGACGCTTTATCCGCTACCGGCCGGGGGTTGCGCTTGACCTTGTTGATCTTGTCCAGGCGGCGCTTTTCGGCGGCCGCAGCCGCCTCTTTCTTGGCCTCGGCGGCGGCGCGCACGTCCTCGGGATCGATGCCCAGCCAGGGGGCCAGCACCGCTTCCGCCTCTTCGATGCCGGTCTTCTTCAGGCTGGAGAACAACTGCACCGTGACCCGGTCGCCCCAGTCCTTGGCCGCCTCCCGGGTGACCCGCAGGGATTTGGACTGCTCGGCCCGGGTCAGCTTGTCAGCCTTCGACAGCATGATGTGCACCGGCTTGCCGGTGGGGGCAAACCAATCGAGCATGTGCCGGTCGAGCTCGGTGAACGGGTGGCGGCTGTCCATGATGATGACCAGCCCGGCCAACTGCTCGCGGCGCGCCAGGTAAGGCCCCATCAGCCGGTCCCACTGGGCGCGGATTTCTTCCGGCGCCTTGGCGAAGCCGTAGCCCGGCAGGTCCACCAGGTACTTGCCCGGAGCCAGGGTGAAATAATTGAGGTGCTGGGTGCGGCCCGGCGTCTTGGAGACGTAAGCCAGGCGCGTATGGTTGGCCAGGGTATTGATGGCCGACGATTTTCCCGCGTTGGAACGCCCGGCGAACGCCACTTCGCGCTCGGCGTCGGTGGGCAGATCGGCCAGGCTGGCCACGGTGGTGAGGAAAACCGCCTTTTGGAACAAAGGCATGATGCTCGCCCAGAAAAAGCAAAGTGCTATAGAATATCAGGTTTGCAAAATCCTCGATTTGCAGCCTGTTTCAAGGCCCAGACCCGGTCGCGCTGGTCTGCATCGCAGCGGTCTGGCCTCACACGATTCATCCCGCCAATTTCGCCAGTTTGAAAAAATAGGAGTCCGGACATGACGCGTCTCTCGGCGCTGGTGCTTCTGCTCGTCGCCAGCATTTCCTCCGCCGTGGCCACCGAAGCCGCCGCCCCCAAGGCCGACCCGGCCAAGGCCAAGGCCATCGTCGACGGCGTCTGCGTCGCCTGCCACGGTGCCGACGGCAACAGCCCGGCTTCCGCCAACCCGAACCTGGCCGGCCAGCACCCGGACTACATCTACAAGCAGCTGAGCAACTTCAAGGCTGCCGAGGGCAAGCCCGCCCTGCGCAACAACCCGATCATGGGCGGCATGGTCGCCGCCCTGTCCGACGAAGACATGCGCAACCTGGCCGCCTACTTCGGCGAGCAGAAGCTCAAGCCCCAGGTAGCCAAGGACGACCCCGCCAAGCTCGCCCTGGGCAAGAAGCTGTGGCGCGCCGGCGACCTGAACCGCGGCATTCCCGCCTGCGCCGGCTGCCACGGCCCCGCCGGTGCCGGTCTGCCTGCCCAGTACCCGCGCCTGAGCGGCCAGTACGCCGACTACACCGCCACCCAGCTGAAGGCCTTCCGCGGCGAAGAGCGGGCCAACGACGCCGAAGCCGTGATGCGCACCATCGCCGGCAAGCTCTCCGACAAGGAGATCGCCGCCGTTGCCGAGTACGCTGCCGGCCTGCGCTAAGCCGCACCGCTCGCGCCAGTCGCACTCAGCAAAACGGGCAGCCCTAGGGCTGCCCGTTTTGCTTTTGGCGCCGGCGGATGAGACTCTGCGCCGGGCCCGCCCCGCACAGTCGCCTTGCCCCTGGAATTATCCGTAAGCCCCCTGGTCTAACAGGGACTTTCCGGCACCTGCCGGCGTCTGCTGTTCAGCCAGGCACGATGCGGCCTGGCAGCCCTCAGGAGGAGGCACGATGAAAACCATCGCCCGTCTGCTGCACCAGAAGCCGCACCAACGGATCATCAGCACCACCCCGGACGAAACAGTGTTCGACGCCCTGGCCAAGCTGGCCGAGTTCGAGATCGGCGCCCTGCCTGTCATGGAAGGGGAACGACTGGTCGGCATCTTTTCCGAGCGGGACTACGCCCGCAAGGTGATCCTGCACGGCAAGAGTTCCCGGGAAATCCCGGTGCGCGAAATCATGACCAGCCGGGTGATCTACATTCCGCCGAGCCTGACCGTGGAAGAGGGGCTGGCCCTGATGACCGACAAGCGCATCCGCCACCTGCCGGTGATGGAAGGCGAGCGACTGATCGGCCTGGTGTCCATCGGCGACCTGGTCAAAGCCAAGATTTCCGAACAGGAATTCATCATCGACCAACTGGAGCGCTACATCACGCGCTGACCTGCTTGCGCCCGGCGGCCGCAGCCGCCAACCGTTCCCACCCCGCCCACATCCGCCCGGCCTGGGTCTATGCCGGCTCCTCGGGCTTGCCCACGGCCGCCCCGGCATTGTTTTCGGCGGCATGGGCGGCCAAGTCCGCCAGTTCGGCGGCACTGAAGCCGGCGGCAAGGCGTGCCTCGGTATTGAACGGCGGCTTGACCCGGGGCGCCCGGTAATCGTCGAGCAGACGCCGATAGGTAGCCTCGGCGGGCAGGCCGCGTTCGGCACACAGGTGGCGGAACCAACGGTCGCCCAGGGCCACGTGGCCCACTTCGTCACGCAGGATCACCTCCAGGGCGGCCACCGTCTCCGCATCCCCGGCCTGGCGGAAGCGCGCCAGGATCGGCGGCGTGGCGTCCAGCCCCCGGGCCTCCATCAAGCGCGGCACCAAGGCCATGCGCGCCAGGGGGTCGTCGGCGGTCTTCAGCGCCAACTCCCACAGGCCGTTGTGGGCTGGGAAATCCCCGTAGTCGTAATCGAGCCCGCGTAACCGCGCCCGGATCAGGCCGAAGTGCAGGGCCTCCTCCGCCGCCACCTGCAACCAGCCGCCATAGTAGTCGGCGGGCAGACCGCGGAAGCGGAAGGCCGCATCCAGGGCCAGGTTGATAGCGTTGAACTCGATATGGGCTACGGCGTGGAGCATGGCGCCCCGCCCTTCCCGGGTGCCGACCCCGCGCAGCGGCACCTGGGCCGGGGGCACCAGTTCCGGCCGGGCCGGCCGCCCCGGCACGGGCAGGGGGATCGCCGGCACGGCCGCGCAATCGTCTCCCAACGCGGACCAGCCGCCTGCCTGCCAGTCGCCCCACAGGGCGGTGGCGGCGGCGCACTTGGCGTCCGGGTCGGTTTCGCGCAGGGCGGCCAGGATGCGGGCGAACAGGCCCAGGCGGGAAGAAGGGAGAGGGGAAGGCACGGGCGATGCCGGCGTACTGGCATCACGCACCGTTACAAGTCGGTCGGTCATGGCGGGATATTTTAAGCGGCTCCGCTGTCAGGAATTAAGGCCCTGCATCGACTCACGGACAGCAGTGACCGATCCCGGTGCGCCGCGCCATTTCGAGATTTCCCGCGAGGCTGCCATGCCCCTTCTGATCCGCCGCCCCTCCGACATCCGGCCGTCGGAAATCACCTCCCCGGAACACTTCAGCCGCCGCCGCGAGCTGATCGCCGCCCTGGGCCTGGGCCTAGGCGCCGCCGGCCTCGCTCTCCCCCGCCACGCCCTGGCCGCCCCGGCGCCGGCCGGCGTATCGCCCCCCACCGGCTTTCCCCCGGTGGCCCGGGCCGCCCCGGGCAGTCCCTGGTTCAGCGACGAGTCCCAGACGCCGAAGAGTGCCATCACCAGTTACGGTAATTTCTACGAATACGGCGTAGACAAGGCCGCCCCGGGCAAGTACGCACCGGGCCTGCTCAAGACCCGCCCCTGGACTGTGGCGGTGGAAGGCGAGGTGCTCAAGCCGCGCACCTTCGCCATCGACGACCTGCTCAAGCTCGCCCCCCTGGAAGAGCGCATCTACCGGCTGCGCTGCGTCGAAGGCTGGAGCATGGTGGTGCCCTGGGTGGGCTATTCCCTGTCCGCGCTGATCAACAAGGTGGAGCCCACCGGCAACGCCAAATTCATTGAATTCGTCACTCTGGCCGACCCGGCCCAGATGCCCGGGGTACGCTCGCCCCTGCTCGACTGGCCCTACGTCGAAGGTCTGCGCCTGGACGAGGCCCGCCACCCCCTGACCCTGCTCGGCCTGGGCCTCTACGGCGAGGCCCTGCCGGCCCAGAACGGCGCCCCGGTGCGCATCGTGGTGCCCTGGAAGTACGGCTTCAAGAGCGCCAAGTCGATCGTCAAGATCCGCTTCCTGCGCGAACAGCCCACCTCCACCTGGACCCGGGCCGCTCCCTCCGAGTATGGTTTCTACTCCAACGTCAATCCGGCGGTGGACCACCCGCGCTGGAGCCAGAAGACCGAACGGCGCCTGGGCGAATGGCGCCGCCGCCCCACTCTGCCCTTCAACGGCTATGCCGACCAGGTGGCCGGCCTGTATGCCGGCATGGACCTGAAAAAGAATTTCTGAACATGCACCAATCTCCCGCCACCCCGCGCCGCAGCGCGCCGATCCCCCTGCCCCCCTACACCCCCGGGCGGGGCATGCTCGCCACCATCAAGATCGTGCTGTTTGCCGTCTGCCTGATCCCGGCGGTGCGGTTGGCCACGGCTTTGCTCGGCGACAACCTGGGCCCCAACCCGATCGAGGAATTGCAGAAGGACCTGGGCTTCTGGACCCTGACCTTCCTGTGGATCACCCTGGCGGTGACGCCGCTGCGCCAGCTCACCGGCCAGCACTGGCTGGTGCGGCTGCGCCGCATGCTCGGTCTGTTCGCCTTCTTCTACGGCTGCCTGCATTTCGCCAACTGGCTGGGGCTGGACATGGGCTTCGACGGCGAGCTGATCGTGGACGACCTGACCAAGCGCCCCTTCGCCATCCTCGGCTTCGCCACCCTGCTGCTGATGGTTCCCCTGGCGGCCACCTCCAGCAACCGGGCGATCAAGTGGCTCGGCGGCAAGCGCTGGCAGGCCCTGCACCGCTCGGTGTACGCGGTGGCGATCCTGGGCATGGTCCATTACCTGTGGGGAGTGAAGAAGATCGCCCTGACCACGCCGCTGATCTTTGCCGCCCTGCTGGCGGTGCTGCTCGGCTACCGGGCCTGGGACCGGGCGCGGCGCTTCACCCCGGCCGGCCGAGGCGAGCCGCCGGGCGGCATGCCCCGGGTGGTACCGACGGTGACGGTGCAGCCGGTGCGCTTCATGGAGCGGCCCAAGTAGGCTGGCGACTCTCGCCCCGTAAACGACAAGGGCGCCGCGGCCAAGCCGGGCGCCCTTGTGCTTTTGGCAGTGTGCCGCCGGCCTACTTGAGCGAGCCTCCCGCCGGACGCTCCATGAAACGGACGATGGCGCGGCCGTCGTCGGCCGTCTTGCGCTCGGCTTTCCAGGCATGGCCGTAGACCACCTCTACCGTGGCCGGCAGACGGCCGTCGGGCAGGTGCCGGTAGGCGGCCTCCAGCTCACGCCAATGGCTGGCGGTGGTCAGGCCGCGGCGCCGGCCGGCCAGGGCGCAGGTGCTGCCCAGGCCCTTCAGCTCGGCCAGCAGGGCGCCCAGGTCGGCGTAGGTGAGGGTCAGGGCTTCCATGTCCATCACCGGGTCGGCAAAGCCAGCGTGGACCAGCAGGTCCCCCAGGTCGTGCATGTCGATGAAGGGATGGGTCAGGGCGGGCGCCCCTGCCGCCACGCCGGCGGCGCGCAGCTCGCGCAGGGTGTCCGGCCCCAGGGTGGCGAACATCCACAGGCCACCCACCTCCAGCACCCGGGCAGTCTCGGCGATGGCCGGGCGCGGGTCGGCCAGGTCGGCCAGCATCAGATTGGACCACACCAGCCCCAGGGAGCGGGACGGCAGCGGCAGGGCCTCGGCGGAGGCTGCTGCCCGAAACGCCGCGCCAGTGCTTGATTTGCCGAGCAGCCCCTTGGAGAACCGCGCCAGTCGTGTGGTTAGCGAGGCATCCTGTGGAGATCGGCCAGCCATGAGCATTTCCGGGCAGGCATCGATGCCGATCACCGTCGCCGCCGGGTAGCGGGCCTGGAGCATGGCCAGGTCGGCGCCACTGCCGCAGCCCAGGTCCAGAACCCGGCTGGGGCTGATGGTCACATAGTCGAGGCGCTCGGCCATGCGCCCGGCGATCTCCCGGGGCAGGAAGGCGTGGGTGTCATAGCCCGCCGCCGCCCGGGCCTGGGCGCGGCGCTGGCGGGCTCTGTCGAAAACGGGAAAGCCGCCAGCAGTGCTGGCGGCTTTCGGCGCGTGGGGCTCGTGACCTGCGGGCAAGGTATCAGACGCCCTTCAGGCCCAGCTTGGCGAACAGCGCGTCATCCCGGCCGGTGTCCGGGTTGCCGGTGGTGAGCAACTGGTCGCCGTAAAAGATGGAGTTGGCGCCGGCCAGGTAGCACAGGGCCTGCAACTCTTCGCTCATCTCGCGCCGGCCGGCGGACAGGCGAACGAAGGAGGTGGGCATGGAGATGCGGGCGGCGGCGATGGTGCGCACGAACTCGATGCCATCCACCGCCTTGGCGCCGGCCATGGGGGTGCCGGGAACCGCCACCAGGTTGTTGATGGGCACCGACTCCGGGGCCGGCGACAGGTTGGCCAGCTGGGCGATCAGGCCGGCCCGGTTGCGCCGGGTCTCGCCCATGCCCACGATGCCGCCGGAGCAGACGTGGATGCCGGCGTCGCGCACCTTGTCCAGGGTGTCGAGGCGGTCGCCATGGGTGTGGGACTTGATCACCTGGCCGTAGAACTCCTTGTCGGTGTCCAGGTTATGGTTGTAGTAGTCGAGGCCGGCCTCGGCCAGCTTGGCGGCCTGGCCTTCCTTGAGCATGCCCAGGGTGACGCAGGTCTGCAGGCCCAGGGATTTGACCGCCTTGACCATCTCCACCACCGAATCCAGGTCCTTGTCCTTGGGGCCGCGCCAGGCGGCGCCCATGCAGAAGCGGGAAGCGCCGGCGTCCTTGGCGGCCTTGGCGGCGGCCACCACCTCGTCCAGGGGCATCATGCGGTCCGGGCCGGTCTTGGCGTCCACGTGGGTCTCGTAACGGGCCGACTGGGAGCAGTAGCCGCAATCCTCGGAACAGCCGCCGGTCTTCACCGAAAGCAGGGTGGAACGCTGGATGGCGTTGGGGTCGAAGTGCTCGCGGTGCACCTGGGCGGCCCGGTACACCAGGTCCATGAAGGGCAGGTCGAACAAGGCCAGCACGGCATCCACCGTCCAGGGCGTCGCGGCGGGGGCGGCAGAAGAAGCCGGGGCGGAGCGTTCGGCAACGGAGGTGTGCATGGGCGGTCTATCCAGAGAAGCGGGGCACAACCATGCGCAGCGAGGTCGCATCCATGTGCCCGAAAAAACGAAAGCCCCGCAAGGTCGGACCCGGTTCATGAAACCGGGGAGCGGGGCGTCTGTAATTATGAATAATCGGTGATTTCCCGAAGGGTGTCAATTTTACCCAAAGCCGGGCAAAACCCCAGCCCCGATGACGCCCCGCTCGCCAAAAACCCCTTTCGCAATAAGGATTTGACGGTAGCATAGGTAGTATCGCCCGCCCGCCGGAGCCCCCATGCACCTACGCCTCGCCGGCCCTCGTGCCGCCCTCGGACTGCTGCTCGACACCCTGCTGCCGCGGGAGTGTCCCCTATGCGGCGGCCGCCTCGCCCCCAGCAGCGACGCGGTACTCGACCTGCTGTGCGCCGGCTGCCGCGCCGACCTGCCGCAACTCCCCGACGCCCGCTGCCCGGTGTGTGCCAGCCCCAGCGCCGGGAACCAGCCCTGCGGTGCCTGCCTGCGCCATTCGCCCCGCTTCGACGCCACCTTTTCCGTCTGGCCCTACGCCTACCCAGTCAATGGACTGATCCAGGCCCTCAAGTACGGCAGCCGTCTCGATCTGGCCGCCCCCCTGGCCCAGGCCCTGCTCGCCGAGCTGGAGCACCCGGACTCGGCCCAAGCCCGCTACTGGCCGGTAACAGGATGGGACGCGGTGATTCCCGTGCCCCTGCACGACGAACGGCTACGGGAACGGGGCTACAACCAGGCCCAAGAACTGGCCCGCCCTCTCGCCCGGCTGCTCTGCCGCCCCCTGTGGGACGATGCCTTGCACCGGGTCCGGGCAACCCCGTCCCAGGCCGGCGAAAGCCGCGAAGAACGGCTCAAGGGGGTGCGCGCCGCCTTCGTCGCGGCGGAAAAAGTGGCCGAGCAGCGGGTGCTATTGGTGGATGACGTGATGACCACCGGCGCCACGGCGGACGCCTGCGCCCACGCCCTCAAGGTGGCCGGCGCAACGGCGGTGGGCGTGGCGGTGGTGGCCCGCACGCTGCGTAGTTGAAGCAGGACTGCGAAGACTGCACGACAAAAGCCGGCCCGGTGGCCAAGGCGTCACGATGCGGCGTCGGTGCCGATCCACCTAATCCCGACGCAGCCCCTCAGCACCGCTCACCGAATCACGCAAATCACACACCAAGGCGAGAAAAGCCCCGGCCAGGACCGGGGCTTCCGCGTTCAGCGGGAACGCTGCTCCGCCATGGCCGCCAGCTCAGGCGGCAGATTGCCGGCGGCGCGGGCCCGGGCGAAAGCCTCCTTGGCGTCGCCGCCGCGCCCATCGGCCTCCAGCGCCAGGGCCAGCCCCAACCACCAGCGCCCCTCGCCCGGATTGAGCCGGGCCGCCGCCAGGTAGTGCTCGGCCGCGTCCTTATGGCGGCTCTGCCGGGCCAGCAGGTTGCCGTAGAGGCCCTGGAAATCGGCATAGTCCTGCCCTGCCGGGGCCGACTTCTGCAAGGTCGCCAGGGCCGTGGCCACTTCGCCCCGCTCGGCCTGCAAGCGCGCCAGCGCCACTGCCCAGGTCACCTGGCCGGGATTGGCCTCCAGACCTTCGGCCAGCACCTGGCGAGCCTCGTCGCCGGCCCGCTGTTCGAGCAGCAGGCGCACCAACAGTTGCCGCGCGTTGGCATGGGTCTGGTCCTGGCGCAGGGCGGCGCGCAGCCTTTCCTGGGCCTCGGCCACCCGGCCACTATTCAGGGATTGCACCGCCAGCCGATATTCCTGCTCGGCCCGGTCCCGCGGGGTCGCCAAGCGCAGATTCTTCTCGATCTTCTCCGGCCCGCTCGCCGTTTGAGGCGCCCCCTTGGGGGCGGCCGGCACATTGGCGGAAGACGAAGGTTCAGCCTTGGCGGGCCGGGAAACAGACTCGCCCCCTCCAGGCGCACTCGAAGCCGTTTTGGCCGCGTCCTCAGACTTGGCCACCGATACGCTCGTCACCCCCTTCCCGGCCGGTGCCTTTTTCTCGGCAGACGCCGGACTGGATGCCGCGGGCTGCGCCGGGGGCGCGGGAGGCGTCGACGCTGGCTGCCTTGGGGAGGACGGATTGGCCGGCGCCAGGACCGGCGCCAACTGCAGAGCAGGTTCCGATTCCGGCTCCGGCGCCACGGCCACCGGGGCGGAAGGCGGGGTCGCTGCAACCGGTGCAGCGACGGGGGCAGCAGCAGCAGCAGCAGCCGGAACGGGGACAGGGGCTGGAGCCTGTGGCGCCGATGGCGCCAACACCAGCCAGGCCGCCGCCGCGCCGGCCCCAACCAGCAGGGCGCCGCCGCCCCATGCCAAGAGGCCACCAGGGCCGCGCCGGGGAACGGCCGCCGTCACGGGGCGCACTTCCTTGTGCAGGCCCTGGCGATCCTGGTCGGCAGCCCGGCGGCTGTCCAGGTCCTGGAGCATTTGGTTGATCAGGCTCATTGCAGACTCATTGCTCGGGTATCGGTATTCACCACCAGGCCAGGCGCCGGGCGCCCTCGGTATCCCGGGCGGCGCGGCGCACGTGGCGCCATTCCACGCTATCCCGCCCCTCGCCGAAGGCGGCCAGGAGCGACTTGTGGGCCAGGATGTTGACCAGGCGCGGCACGCCGCCGCTGGCCTTGTGCAAGCCGGCGATCGCCCGGGGAGAAAAGACGGCGCTGCCCCGCTCGCGCTGGCCGGCGATGCGCAGGCGGTGGGCCAGGTAATTGGTCAGCTCGGGCCGGGACAGGCCGGCGAGCCGGTAATGAAAGGAAATCCGCTGCTTCAGCTGGCGGATGCCCGGCTCGGACAAGCGAACGTCCAGTTCCGGCTGGCCGAACATGACCAAGTGCAGCAGCTTGCGCTTTTCGGTTTCCAGGTTGGATACTAGGCGCAGGGCCTCCAGGCTTTCCAGGGGCATGGCCTGGGCCTCGTCCAGGCAGACCACGGTGGTGCGCCCTTCCCGGGCCACGCCGAGCAGGGCCTGGCGGAGGAATTTCAGCAGGTGGTACTCGTCGGCCTGGGCGGCCTCGCCCGGCTCCAAACCCAACTCCTCGGCCAGGGCCAGGAGCAAGGTACGGGGTTGCAGGGCCGGATTGGGCAGATAGGCGGTAACGAAGCGCTGCCGGTCCAGGGTGGCGAGCAGGCGGCGGCACAGCAAGGTCTTGCCGGTGCCGACGTCGCCGGTGATCTTGACGAAGCCTTCGCCGCTGGAGAGGGCCACCAGCAGGGTATTGAGGGCTTCCTGGTGGCCGGCGCTGGAAAAGGCGAACTCGGTGTCGGGCGTGATCGAGAACGGCGCCTCGCGCAGGCCGAAATGGCCCAGATAGAGCGGACCGCCCCGCCACATGCCGCCTCCCGGCGGCGTGGCGGCAGCAGGTTCCTGGTCAGCCACCGTTGCGCCCTTCGACAGGACGCCGGGAACCGTTGTTGCGCAGCCGCTCCCGGGTATCGTCCAGGTCCTTCGCCCAGTCGTTCGGATCCTGGATGATGGTCGGCTTGATCAGGATCACCAGTTCCCGCTTGTTCATGCTGTTGTTGCGGTTACCACCGAGCAGGGTGCCCCAGATGGAGCCAGTGGTGCCCGGCAGGCCGGTCTGGGTTTGTGCCTGGGCCTGGCTCATCAGGCCGCCGATGGCAACGATGTTGCCGTCCTGAACGCGGACGATGGAATCGGTCTCGTTGATGGCCGACGACGCCAGCGGCAGCTTGAAAGTGCCGAGCTGAGTCCCCAGGTCCACCACCTTTTCCTTCTCGGTCACGTTGGACACCGAGGGGTGGACGTGCAGCAGGATGTTGTTGTCCTCGTCGATCTGGGGCATCACGTCCAGCGCCACCCCGGAGAAGAAGGCCTGCAGGGTGATGGTCGGGGTGACGATGTTACCGGTCCCCGAGGTGGTCACCGTGGACGACACGTTGGTCACGTAAAAATCGTCGGTCCCCACCTTGAGCACCGCCTTCTGGTTGTTCACCGCGGCGATGCGGGGGCTGGACAGCACCTGCACGTCGCCCTGGCTTTCCAGGAAGCTGAGTAGGGCGGCAAAGGACTTGGTCTGGAAGGCCAGGCCGAAGAAACCGTTGCCGCTGGAGGTCGGATTGATCACCCCGTTGGTCATGCCGGTGGCCAGATTGTCCAGGCCCACCGCCGAGAGGGCCTTGCCCGCCGGCGACAGGCTGTTGCCCGGATTGACGGCGCCGATCGAACTCAGGCGCGAACCGGTACCGCTAAAGATCGACCAGTTGATGCCGGCCGAGAATTGGTCGGACAGGGTCACGTCGATGATCTTGGCTTCGAGCATCACTTGGCGCTCGATGATCAGCTGGGTGGCACGCAGGTATTGCTCCACGTTGCGGATGTCCTGGGGCATGCCGCGCACCAGTACCACGCCGGACACGCCGTTGGTCACCACGCTGCGGCCGTTGTCGTCGCCGACGATGGCTTCGAGGGCCGACTTCAGCTCCTTCCAGAAATCGTTGTCGGAGGTGGTGAGTACCCGGGCCGCATCGGTCTGGACCTGCTGGGTCGATCCGGGAGCGCCCGGCTGACCAGGAACGCCCGTGCTCCCCGGAACCCCAGTGGCCCCCGGGTAGCCCGTGCCCGGCGTGCCGCCGGTGCCGGAGGTAGGCGTTGTCGTGATCGTGGTCGAGTTGACCCGCAGGTTCGAGGTGGTCACTCGCCGCCCCACCAGGTAGTTCACCTTGAAGATGCGGGTCTGCATGGTGTTGGGGTGCACGTAAATGCGCGAACCCTGGATGCGGAAGTCGTAACCATAGACTTCCCGGATCGCCTCCAGGGCCTCACGCACCGTCACGTCCTTGAGGTTCACCGTCAGGGAACCACTCACCTCCGGGGACACCAGCATGCTGTAGCGCGTCCCCGAAACCAGGGCGACGAAGACGCTCTGGGCGGGGGCGTTGCTCACCGACAGGTCGAAACGGGGCTCCACCTCGGCGGCCTTGGGCAGGCTCAGGTCCAGAGGCGGCAGCAGGGCAGACGAAGCAGCCCCGGCGGAAGCGCTGCGCTCGCTGCCGTTGGACAGGGAGGCGCGTGCTTGGTCGAGTTCGCTGTTGATGCGGTCGGAGGTTGCACGGGGCTGGCGAAAGGACGAGGCGCAGCCGGAAACAGTCAGGGCCACGGCCAAGGCGGCGGCCAGCAGGGAAAGGGAGCGGGCGGGAGAGGTCATCGTTATCGGTTCCCGGTCGAAGGAAGGGCGGGTGCCGGTTTATGGCGGCTGGCGTGACCAGCCTGGCTGGCGGAACGTCGTTCGGAAACGGGGGCGGCACGGGTCTTGGCCACCCCCGGGGTCAGGTAGAGGGTCTGGCGGCCTTCCGGACCGGCCAGGGTAACGCTAGACTCATTCACGGCCACCAGCCGGGCATTGCCCACGTGCTGGCCGACCTCGAACCGCTGGCCGTTGATCAACGCCGCGGCTCGGGTCTTGGCACTGCCAGGGGCCGGCAGAAATACCGATTGCAGTTGCGGCCCCGTCTCGGCGGGAGCGGCATCGCCCGCCAGGTCGACGCTAGGAGGCCGGGTCGGGTCGTCGGCCCGGGCAGGCATCCCCGCAAACGCTGCAATCAACGCGAATGCAGCGGCCATGGCTGAGGGAGGCAGCGGGCGGGTCAGAAGGCGAGCCATGCGGGGTCCAGGCTTAGGGTGTAGACGGTCAGGGTCATGATGCTGCGCGGGTAACGTTCGACTTTCAGGTCGAGCCGGCCCCACAGCAATTTCTGGGGTGCGGCTTCAAGACTGGCCAGATAGCCCTGCAGGTCGGCGTAGGAACCGGCGATCTTGATTTCCAGGCCGTGGCGGTAAATACCCGGCACTCCATCCACAATGGGGGCCGGCTTGTCCGCGCCGCCCTTTGCCGCCGGGCGCTCGACCAGCGGCGTGGGTACCAGGGTCTTAAGGCTGACCAGGGTCACCCCGCGCTGGGTCCGCACCAGATTTTCCAGCAGGGCTGCCGCCCGGTTCGGCGGCACCAGGCTGCCGTCCAGGTCGCGCAAGCGGGCCTGCAGTTCGGCCAGCTCGCGCTGCCCTGCCGCCAGCGCCTCCCGGTTGGCAGCATCCGGGTCTAATTTCTGCGTCTGCAACTGGGCGATCTGTTCCTGCAAGCGGCCCAGGGCGGTGCCGTGCTCGGCCAGCCGGGCCGTCTGGTTGGCGGCCCGCTGCCGGGCCGCCGACAGGAACAGGGAATCCCCCACCAGCACGAACACGGCCAGCACCGCCAGAGCCATCAGCACCCGCTCCCGGCGGGAGAAGGCCGCGAAACGCTCGGACAAGGCCGACCAGTGATTGCGTACCACCGATGGAATCAAGGCATGGAGGTTCATGAGCGACCTCCCTCGGCTTGGGCCTCAATCGGCGCGCTGGCCGGTACGGACGCTGCGGGCAGCGGCTGAACGGATGGCTGGGGCTGCCCGGCCTTGGCCGGCTCGGCATAGGCTTTCAATTCAAATTCCACATAGCGCGCGGGACCCGGTTCCGCATCACCGGAAGCAGCATCCGCCGCCGCCCCGCCCTGTCCTCCCTTGGCGCCCTTGGGCGGTTCCGGGTGATCATTCAGCACAAAGTCGCCGAAGCGGCGGCCAAGGAAGGCGCCGTCGCCCTTGAGCCGGCCCAGATAGTCCGGCAGCAACTTAGCATCGAGTAGGCGGCCCTTGATATCCAGGGAAGCGCCGGCAGCGTTGACGCCGGTCAGCCAAACGCCATGCATGGTCTGGCGGGAAAGGCCGGACAAGACTCGGGAGAAACCTTCGCTTTCACCCGCGGCCCCGGCGTCGAGGGCATGCACCACCTCCCGGGTGGCCTCCAGGCGGCCCTGGACGCGGCTCAGGGCATCGATCAGCCCCTGATCCGGCCCCCGCTTCGCCAAGGCCGTCAATTGGTCGGCCCGCGCCTGCAAGGTGCGCTGCAGGGTTTCGGCATCCTGGACCTGCTGGCGCAACTGCTCCGCCTTGCGGACGGTCAGGGTCGCCGACAAGGCCAGGCCGACGGCTGCCACGGCCAGCACTGCCGCCAGCACGCTCAGGGTGAGCCGGTGCTTGTCGGGGCGTAGTGCCGGGTTGAGTAGGTTGAGCTGCTGCATCGAAGGTCGGATTCCGCGTCGGACGATGTGGGATGAAGATCAGGCGCCGGTCCGCAGCGCCGCGCCGAGGGTGACGAAATAGCGCCCCTGCTGCGCCGGATCGGCGAGGGCCGGTACCGCCGACAGGTCCAGGACCTGGGCCAGGTCCGCCAGGTCGAGGGGGATGTACAGAAAGCTGCGCAGTTCGTCCGCCAGTTCCACCGCCAGCGCGCACGGCGCCAACAACAGGCGGGTGATGCCGACGAAGGTGTAGAGGCGCTCGAAGTTGTCCAGGGAACGCTGCAGTTCCAACCCGATCCGCTCCACCAGGGCGGCGCGCCGCTCCACATCGGCATCCCGCAACTGGGTTTCGGTGACGTCGATGCGGCGGGCCCCGTACAGCTCGCCCTCGTAGGTGAAGGTCAGCAAGGCACCGTCCTCGCCTACGTGCAGCATGGCCACACCACGCCCAGGCTCGGCGAACAGATGGGCCAGGTTGCGGTGCGCCAGCTCGGGCAGGTCGATGGCCTGCAGGTCCAGGCCAGCGGCATCGAAAGCGTTCATGACCCGTTGCACCGCAGCGTTGGGTGCCGCAGCCACCCACAGGCTGCGCCCCCGGGCGCCGCCACTGCCGGGTACTGGAATATTCAGTACGTCGAAGGTGGCGCTCTCCGCCGGAAACTCCAGGGCATCGCCCATCTGCCAGCGCACCGCCTGCTTGACCTCGGCCTCGGCCACATCGGGCACCGGCGTCTGGAGCAATTGGTACTCGCCAGGGTTGAGCACCGTGGTGCAACGAAAACGCCCCCAGCCCTCACGGCGGACCACCTGGCCAAATTCGTCGTCATGCCCGGCACCGGTGCGCAAATCCGCCACATCCAGGCGTAACACGCGGTGGCACTCGTCCGGGTCGGCGCCGCGCTCGATGCGCACCGCCTCCACCCGCCCGGAATGGAGCCCCACGGCCAGCCAGCCGGCCTCCTTTTTCTTACGCAGGTTAAACAGGGTCATGTCCATGGGGCGATTGTAGGGGGGGGATGCCTGTTAAGGCCAGGAAATACGTCATCAATAGACTTCCCGTTGGTATATCACCCCTCGCTGGCGGAAAGCGCCAAACGCTGCCTGACCGGACTGCACCGGAGCAAGCCAGGGAAGATTGCCGTTGGTGCCGGGCACGCCCGCTGCATTCGTACACGCGATGCCGCCAGCCGCAGCGGTGTTGTACCCCAACAGCACCGTACCGATATTGCCGGCGCCGGGTGCGGTAAGGGACAGGGAAAAACTCCCCCCCGTTGCCGTTTGCTGCGCAGTACATGCAGCCTGGCCTGCAGGGCGCAGGCAGGTCGTGGTTTCGCAGGCACTCAGGTTGCCGGTGAAATTGGAGAAGGGAATGGCCGAGGCCGTGAGGGTGGTGCAGCTATCGTCCGTGTTGGTACGCCAATAACCGCCCCCGGGAATGGTGATCCAATATTCGGTGGTCGCCGCCACCGGCAGGGGGAGCAGCTCGGAACCATAGGCATTGGCAAACTTGAGCCGGCCATAGCGCACCCGCTGCGCATTGCCACCCGCCAGGGCAGCACCCGTGCGGACGGGGGCACCACTGGTCGTAATGGTTTGAGGGTTGATGAGAACGCCGTCGCCATCGTTGACCCACACGCCCAGGGACAAGGCGTCATAAGGACCGTCTGGAGCCGCCAGCTTGGAGAACGTCGGCGCAGCGTTGACCGTATACAACCCCAGGGCCCAAGCACTCGCCGGCGCCGGGGCCAGGCGTGTTCCCAGGTCAGCCCCGCATACCCCGCCCACCGTATTGCAGGCCAGGTAGTTCACCACGCCTCTCCCGTTGGCATAGCTGTTGTCGTAGTTCTGGGTCGTGGCCCCCGTCGCATTGACGGCGCGCAGCCGGAAGAAAGGGGCATTGCCGGCCGGCGTGGCGAAAGACTGACCCATATAGGTGAAGGTCCCGGCGGCGCAGGCCGGTGCCAAGCCATCGCTATCCACCAGGAAGCGGGCCGGACGGAAGCGCCCCACATTGCTGGATTTCGCCCCGGTACCGAAATAGCAGCCGACCTTGTCGCTGGTGTTGACCAAGGTGTTGGAGAAGTCAGCAGTGCAATCGCTGTTCCCGCTATCCACCGCAGTGAAGTTGCCGTCAAAGACGGCCTGGGTATCGAGGTAGAAATACCCGGCCTCGGAATAGGTGAAGCCGGTGCCCTGACTGACCCCGCTGGTAGCAGTGGGGAAGGTTCCACCGATGGCACCGGCCACGTTGGGGCCGGATTGATTCGCCACCACCTTGCTCGGATCGATTGCCGGGGTGCCGTTGTAGTTGGTCATGGTGGCCTTGGCGCTGGAGGCGGCGGCCGTTGCCGTGGCCGTCATGGCGAAAGCGCCGTTGACCGACCCATCCCCCGCTACCAGGACCCCACCTCCCGTCGGCACCGTCAAATCCAGGTTATCCGGACGAACCGCAAAATTATCGCTGCTGCACGACGTGATGCCATTGGGCGAGCAGGTGTTCTTGTCGCAGACGATCTTCACCCGCACATCCCGGTAGGCATTCGGCACGACGATGGTGGAGGAACCGGCACTGTTGGAGCCAATGCTGCCCTTGCCAGCCGACAGGGTGACCGAACCGATGGACTGGTTAAGGTCCACGGTGCCGGTCGGGCAGTTGTTGGCGTCGTTGGCACCGCCGCCGTTGATCGTTCCCACCAGGGAAACGGACACCGTCTTGTTATTGAACGAAGTGTCCACCACGTCGGCACTGGTCAAGGCCGAAATATTGACGGCGAAAGGCTGCTTGGCCAGACGGGTATAAAGATGGCCGGAGGCCACCGAGCAGGTGGAGTCGCTATGGCAGGCATTGAAGCGCGACGAGCAGGACAAGGAGCAAGGCCGTGTCGCGCCGCTGGAGGTCTTACAGATCGCCGCCGAATACGGCTTAAGCGAGGGGTTGGACGAAATCACCGCCAACGTATCCCCCGCCGCTCCGTTGTAACCCAGGGTGACATCGCCGCTGGCCAGGGTCTGGGTAGCCCCTCCCACCCAACCGCTGGAAGAGCTGGAATTGAAAGTCACCGGCAGACTGCCGGTATAGGTGCTGGAGCAAGCCGCATCGAGACAGGCCCGGACCCGGATATTGCCGGTGGGCGGACACTGGCTGCCGTCCCAAATGAACTCGAAATGGTCGATCTGGTTGGTGATGCTCTGCATGTTGGTGGCGCAGATCTTCAGATTGTCCACCTCGTGGTAGTTCACGCTGCCGCCGGTGGAGCCGGTCATCGACACCAGCCACTTGTTGGGCAGTGCCGCCTGGGTCGAAGAGGACAAGGCATCGAAGCTGGAAATCACGCTACCGTAGGAGCCGCCGGTGCCCGTGGTGTCCTGGTTGACCGAGACCAGGGCCTTTCCCGAGGTCCGGGCGTCGACCACCACCTGGTAACGATAACCTCGGCCCGCGGTGGTCGTCGGCCGGGTGTCCAGGTTCGGGCTGAGGGTGGACGACCCGCGCAGGAACGCATAGTTGCTGCTGGCCGTGCCGGAACCGGAGCCGGAACCGCGCAGGGATATCCGGTTGGAGCACAAAGTACTGCCCGAGCAACCGCTCAGGTAGCCGACCCGCCCTTCGCTGTTGTTGGCGTAGTTGCCGTACTCGTCCAGCCCCACCCCCAGCCAGCCGCCGGCAAAGCCGGATATACCGGTCTTTTGCGCATAACCCAGGGAGCCGCCGAAGGCGCCAGGCTGGGGTGTGATGCTGGAATCGGACAGGATGAAGGCGATGCCGTCCGCCCCCTGGCCGCTCGACGTATCCCAGGCGAAGTAATTGAACTCCAGGGAGATGTAGTTACCCGCCGCCGGAAAGTAACGTTGCAGGGTGACGGCGGTCGAAAGGTTGTTCAGGTGGTCGGTCAGGCGCAGCCGGTTGCTGACGATCGACGGTCCCGGGAAGGTGGTGGACGAGCAGCCATTGACGCAGTAGCTGGTCCAGTCGGTGCCCAGGCCGGTGCTACGGTCGAAGCTGTCGCAAAAGCAGGTCATGCCCGAAGGGCTGCCCAGTGGAGGCAAACAACTGCCCGACGGCCCCACGGCAAAGCTGCCGAAGCCGGTCTGGCCAGGCAGGGTCGCCTGGGTGCCGCTGGCCGAACCGGCCAGGTTGGCCCAGCCGCTCGAATAGAGCCCGACCTGGAAGGTCGAGACGTTGCCGTTGCCGAGCACGTCGCTCGCGGCGAAATTGAACTGGGCCGTATAGCTGCCGCCGCTGCCCACCGACGTCAGGGTGTCGCCGCTGGCCCCCAGGGTCCAGTAGCGGTTCACGTCCTGGGTGTAGTCGATGCCCGAGGTACCGATCTGGGGGTGCTGGCCGGTGGTGGTGCTGCCGGTCAGGGTGCCGCCGGTGATTCCGTTGTACCAAGGGAAGGTGACGGTGATCGGCGCATAGACCGTTGCACTGCCCACGGGGTAGGTGCAGGTGGTCCCATAGTTGGGGAACAACATGCGCAGATTGCCGTTGACCCAGCCGGTACCGCCGCCGGTCAGCGTCCCCGACTGGTCGCATTTGGTCGGTAGGATGACGAGATTGCTCCCGGTGGTGATGATCCCGGCGACAAACGCCAGGGTGCCCGAACTGCCGTTGCCCACCGTCAGGTTGCCGCTGGCCAGCACGATACCCTGCGGGTTGTTCACGGTCAGGTTGTAGAACCCCACCGCCCCGGTGATGGTCTGGGTGGCGGTTCCATTCAGGGTCCAGCCGGAACCACCGGCCGCCAACCCCGAAGACGAACCATTGATGGTCAGGTTGCCCGCCAGGCTGCCGCCGCCGGTCACTGCGGAAACATCGAAGGTAGTGCCGGAATCGATGGTCAAGCTGCCGAGGATGGCGATGGATGAACCGCTGAAGGTCTTGGTGCCGCCGCCACCCAGGCGCAGGTTCGGGTATTTGGCATTGCCGTAGGTCGTGAACGACTGGCCGCCGGAACCGTTGATGTACAGGGTCAGGGACGAGTTGGCACCATCGTTATTGAACGAGCCGACGTTGAACAGCGGAGTGCTGCTGGACAGTTGCAAGGTGTAGGCCGCACCCGAGGTGAACGTCAGGTTCTGCCAGTTCACGTTGAGGGCGGACAGGGAAAAGGTATTGGTGGCAGAGCCAGACCAGACTGAATCGCTGCCAAGCACGACGGTGGTGCCTGCCAACGTGATGGTGCCGTTATTGGCTAGGTTGCCGCTGAGCGTGAGGGTGTAGTTTCCCGCCCCGGTCAGGGAGCCGTTGACGGTCAAGCCGCTCAGGGTCGGGCTGGCGTTCAGCGTGACGTTGTTGCCTATCACAGCAATGTCGCCACTCGCAGGAGGGCCGTTGCTACTGCCACTCCCACAATTCCAGGTATTGGAAGAACTCCAGTTGCCATCCCGCCGCGATGTACATGTCGCGGCGCCAGCTTCGCTGGCGATCAGAATCAGGCAAAGCAGGACCCAAAGCCCCAGAGAGCGACCCAATGTCCGCATATCAGCCATGTTCAGCCCTCACGTCGATCTGTCGCTCCACGTAGTTGGCCCCGGCCGGTGCCGGATTCGGACAAGCACCGTTTGCCGGTTGGTTGCAGGCCGTGGCTACCACCTGGTAGGTATTCACTGGGCTGGCACCTTCCGTATAAGTCAGGCGGGCGCATGTCACAGTCACGGTGTAGCCGTTCACCACTAGAGGCTGGGGCCCAAAACACGGCCCCGCAGCGGGGCGCAGCACCGTGACAAGCCCCCACTCCACCCCGGCCCGGGCGGCCTGGTAGGCCTGGGTCCCCTGAACGTCGAGCAGGGAGGCGCGCTGCTGCATGGTGATTGTGCGCACCGCAAACGTGCCCAGCAGCGCCAGCACCACCATAAGGAAGATGGCCGACGGCAGGGCAAAGCCCCGGCTGCGGACGCCTGGGTTCGGCACCGGAACGACAAGGCAGGTACGGTCAGGGCACATTGCTGATGTGGATCGCATGGTAAAGGCTGACCGTTACCGGCCCCTGGGCGGCATTGCCCGGCGTCCCGAGGGTCAGGGACATGGTCACCAGCGCGTTGCGCTGAGCCACGGCGTTGGGTGCATAGGTAAAGTTGCAGGCCAGCACGTTGGTGGCGAGAAAAGCCGTTTGCGCCCCGGCCGGAACGGCCACAGGTTGGGCGGCTGTGGCCGCATACCCCCACACCCGGGTCAAGGTGCCGCCACCCGCCGGATTCGGTGCGCAGATGTAGGTCACTGGTGTATCCGTCACGAAAAAGCGGGCATCCGGCGCATCCAGGGCAAAGGGGTTGGCCGAGGTAATAGAGATACGACTCACCGCGCCGGGACAGCCAGTCGTAGCACCACAATTGACCACGCGACTGATGTTGGCAGCATTGGCATAGGGATTGGCCCCGGGAATGCCCAAGCTGTAGATCACTACCTGGTCCCCTGCCGCGACTTCCACCGCAGGCCCGAGTACCTCGAAACTGGTGTCATTGGCGGAGAAATCGAGGAAATCGCAGCCGAGCGCCCAGGCCCCGCCACAAGCCACATTAGGGTCTGGCGCCCGGCGATAGCGCCCGCCGCTGCGGGCATTGAGGAGTTCGAGAAAGATCGTTGCGCCGTTGGCCGTCACCCGCACGCTGTTGGGCACCGCCCGGCGGATGTCCCGAGCCACGCGGCGCAAGGCCCCGTCGGCGGTATCGCTGAACTCGGTGCGCTGCATGGACTCCAGGGCATTCTGGACTGGCACGCGGATGAACAGGGCCACTGCGGCGGCCACGATCCCGGCGATGGCGATCACCACCACCATTTCAACCAGCGTGAAGCCAGCACTGCGCCAATGGCCGCAGGCCCGCCCGCCAAGCGTGGTTCCAGGCTGGATCATGAGAAGGGGATTACGGATTGGGCGCATAGCGTGTCCGAATGCCGGAAAGCGCCACAGTGGTATTGGCAGGGCCGGTCACCGTGACGGTGATCAGCAGGGAATCACCAGCTGGAACGCCAGCCCCGAGCAGGGGATCTTGCCCGATTGCCACCTGCGCGGTGTATGCCCCGAGACCGGGAATGGGAACCCCAGCAATATCGACGACCTGCCCGATGGCAAAGCCCGGTCCCATTGCATAGTTGTTGTAGTCGTTCACATTGTTGAACGGCCGGGTTCCCGGGATTACCCCGCCCCGTGACTCACCCGGCTCCGGCCCGATGGCCTCCACCAGATTGGCGCAGCCATTGGCGCCGATGAACGCCCCCGTTGCCGTGGCGGCATCCGGGTCGGTGGGATCGCAGAAGGTGTAGGGCATCAACTCGATCTCTTCGAGCAGGGATTCGGCGATCGCCACCGCCTGCTTGCGGATCAAGGGGTCGGTGCTGGCCACGCTGGACTGGTTGATCGCCAGCAACACCCCGGCCACCGCCACGGCGATGATGACCATGGCGACGATCAGTTCGATCAGGGTCAGCCCCTCCTGGCGCCGCCCGATAGCGACATTGGCTGTCCGGAGCACGGAGTGGCGGTCAGAACACATACCCGGTTTCATTGACGATCGTGATGGTCCGCGCCACATCCCCGGCTTCGCCGCCGCTCACCGTGATGGTCACGGGTGCGGCCAGGCCCACGGGTTGTCCCAGGGCATTGAAAGCGAAGCCATTGACCTGGGGCGCCGTCTGGTAGGTCACGATGCTTCGTCCCGCCTGGCCGGCAAAGACCATTGGCTGCCCGGTGACGGGATCGGCCAATGGTGCTGCGCAGGCCGCATCGCTGGCCACGGTCAGGGAATACACCACTCCAGGCGCAGAAAGGCAAACGAACACTGCCCCCCCTGCCCCAGGTGCACCAGCCCGCCGCGCTATCGCCAGCTTCTGCGCCATCCTCAAGGCCATGCGCGTCTGCTCGAAAACGCTACGGGACTCGAATGCCCCCGTACCGACAAAGCGCGGAATCGCCACGGCGGCAAGAATGCCCACCAGCACCAGGGTGACCACCAGTTCCACAAGCGTAAAGCCGCCCGCGGGGCGAACCACCGGGGCGGCTTTACGGCACAAGTGAGGCACTCTGGGGCGTAGCATCACCAGCTACTTGTTAGCCACCACAGTTAGCCGCAACCACCGCCGCAGTATTTACAACTCCCGTAGCCCCGGTATAAGTCACGAGGCATGCAGCGGGCCCATTAACCTGCGTAACGGTACACACGCCGTTATTGCACGCGAAGTTGAAACCATCAGAAGACTGCAGCGCAGCCTGAATCCCCGCAGCATCTGCGGTCGGGAATCCGCTTCCAACTGCAACGGTAATCGGTTGAGGAGCCCCCGTCATGGGCACTGAATCCGCTAAGTTATTCCCCGTTGCGACATAGCGGGATTGAGCCAGAGCAACAGCAGAACGCATGCCACCGGCGATACCATTCATGGCAGCCATACGCGCATCTGTCGTGACGTTAATAAACCGCGGCAACGCCGTTGCCGCCAAGATGCCCAGGATGACGATGACAACGATCAGTTCGACCAAGGTGAAGCCGGATTGAGATTTGGTTTTCATGAATTCACTCGCGAAACGAAGCAATGATTACAGGCAGGCGTTGTTGGTAATTGCCACAACCGGGGGAGTAAGCACGTTGGTGCCGGCATTGAACGTTGCAGAGGTATAACTTAAGGTGCAAGTACCTGCGGTAACTCCCGGCACATCGATCGTAAGTTGGACGCCAGCCCCTGCGCCGCCCGCTGCTGCGCCAACGTTGTAATCCGGCGTAGCCCCCCCTATCAAAATTCCCGCGGCAGCAAGAATACCGTTGGCATCGGCAGTGGGGTATTGACTGATCAAGGTAATCTGAGCCCCTTCCATGTTCACCGCGCTCGCGGCATCCACCGGGCAGGCGGCTCCACCATTGGCGGCCTGGGCCAGACACGAAGCATGCGCCAGTGCGGCGGCGGCTCTGACGGCCCCCAACGCGCCATTGAGCTTGGCTTGCCGCGCCTGGACCTGCAGATTGGTGAAACGGGGCAGGGCCACTGCTGCCAGGATGCCCAGGATGATGATCACCACGATCAATTCGATCAGGGTGAAACCTGCCTGGCGGGAATGTCGGGGAAGGTTGATTTTCGTCATGAGAGACTCCTGTTGTATATCCAGCAACCGCCCGAGCAAGGCAGCGGACGACAGTTTAAGTAAGACTTGGTTCGATTATGACCCAAGATGACGGTGGAAACTGTGACCGAATGCCGCCCAAACGGATTTCACTGATCCAGGTCAGAAACCGGCGTCAAAGTCCGCGCGCGAACCAGCGGTAATCCTCCTGGGGCGCCAGCACCAAGCTGGCGAAGGGCTGGCCCGCGGCCACGGGGCGGCCGTCGCTGTCCTTGGGCTGCAGGTTGAAGGCGAGCAGGCCGTCAGGGGCACCTTCCAGGCTGTCCTGGTGACGGGCGCGATAAAGCACCTGGCGACGCTCCCGGTCGAAGGCCCAGCTGGCCGGGGGCGGCGTGGCGGTTTCGCCGGCATAGTTGACGGGGCGCTCCTCCAGCCAGTCGAAGGGGTTGCCGTCCGCCAGCCGGCGCAGCCGGGCCGGGTCCTGGGCGGCGGTGGCGGCGGCCACCTGGATGCGCAAGGCGAACTTGAGGCCGAGCAGGCTCTGCTCCATGGCCGCCCGCTCGGCCTGTTCCTGAAGCCGCCAGAAGCGGTCCAGGCCGAAGGTGCCAAGCACGGCGACGATGGCCACCACCACCAGCAGTTCGAACAGGGTGAAGCCCCGGGCCGGGCGGGGGATCAACCGCGTCATTTGATCGCCACCTTGCCCAGGTCCCACATGGGCAGGAAGACGCCCAGGGCGAGGATGAGCACCAGCACGCCGAGGAAGACGATGAGGATCGGCTCGATCTGCTGGGAAAGGGTCTTGAGTTCGTACTCGACCTCTTTCTGGTACATCTCGGCCACGTCCTGGAGCATGTCGTCCAGGGCGCCGGACTCTTCGCCCACGGCGACCATCTGCAACACCACCGGGGTGAACACGCCGGTGCCAGAAGCGGTGCGCAACAGGCTTTCGCCCCGCTCGACCCCTTCGCGCATGCGCTCGGCGCAGTGGGCGACGAAGCGGTTTTCCACGGTCTGCGCGGTCACGCCCAGGGCCTGGACCACCGGCACGCCGCTGCGCAGGGCCAGGGCCAGGCTGCGGGCGAAGCGGGCCAGGGTGGCCTTGAGGATGATCTTGCCAGCAATCGGAATGCGCAACTTCCAGGTATCCCACTTGAAGCCCCCGGCCTCGGTGCCGACCCAGCTACGGAAGGCGAAGGCGGCGCCGACGGCACCGGCGGCGAGCAACCACCACCAGTTCACCATGAAATCGGAAAAGCCGATCAGAATCCGGGTCATCAGCGGCAGTTCGGCGCCGAAGCCCTTGAACACCTTGGCGAAGGCGGGGATCACGAACAGGTTGATGACGACGATGGCCACGGCCATGGCGCTGACCACGAAGATCGGGTAGCGCAGCGCCGACTTCACCTGCTGGCGCATGAACTGCTCGAAGTCCAGGTGGTGGTAGAGGCGCTGGAAGATCTCTTCGAGCAGGCCGGTCAGCTCGCCGACCCGGATCATGGACAGGTAGAAGGGTGAAAAAGCCTTGGGATGGCGGGCCAGGGACACCGACAGCTCGCGGCCGGAATCGAGGCTTTCGCGCACTTCCTGGAGCACCTGCTTCATCGCCGGATTGGTGGAGGATTCCTGCAAGCCGGCCAGGGCGCGCATGATGGGCACCCCGGCCTTCATCAGGGCGTTCATCTGGCGCGAGAACAGCAGCAGGTCCACCGTGCGCACCTTGGGCCCGAAGGACAGGCGCGGCAGGCTCAGCCCCCCGCCCCCGCCCCCCGCGGCCTCGCGGATGTCGAGGGGTATCCGCCCGCCGGCGGCAATGGACTCGGCGGCGGCGGCGGCACTGGCCGCCTCCAGCACCCCTTGGGTCAACTCGCCGCCCGGCGCGCGGGCCTTGTAAGAAAACTTGGCCATGACGTCGCCCTAGCTCAGTCTTCGAACTGGTTGGAAACGCGCATCGCCTCTTCCAGCGTGGTCTTGCCCGCGTGGACCATGCGCAGCGCGTCGTGGCGCAGGGTCTCGCCGGCCAGTTGCCGCCGCGCGGCCAGGACGAAGGCGCCCGGATCGTCGGAGTTGGCGGCATCCACCAGCTCCTGGGTGATCTCCAGCACCTCGTAGACGCCGGTACGCCCCTGATAGCCGGTGCCGTTGCAGTGGGGACAGCCGCGCCCCTTCATGTAGCCGTTGTGGGAATCGCGCCCCTCTTCGAGGCGCAGCCATTCCCGCTCGCCCGGGGTGGGGTCGTGGGGGGTGGCGCAGGATTCGCACACCACCCGCACCAGCCGCTGGGCCAGCACCAGGTTGAGGGACATGGCCACCATGTAGCGCGGCACCCCCATGTCCATCAGGCGCACCGGGGTGGAGATGGCGTCGTTGGTATGCAGGGTGGAGAGCACCAGGTGGCCGGTCATGGCGGCGCGCATGCCGATCTCTGCGGTGTTCTGGTCGCGCATTTCGCCCACCAGCACCACGTCCGGATCCTGGCGCAGGGCGGAGCGCAGCACCCGCTCGAAGGTCAGGTCGATCTTGTCGTGCACCTGCACCTGGTTGATGCCGGGGAGCCGGTATTCCACCGGGTCCTCGACGGTGATGATCTTGCGGTCCGAGGTATTCAGCTCGTTGAGCGCCGCGTACAGGGTGGTGGTCTTGCCCGAGCCGGTGGGGCCAGTCACCAGGATCATGCCGGAGGGGCGCGAGATGGCCCGGCGCAACTTGTGCAGCACGCCCGGAGGCATGCCCAGGTTGTCCAGGCCGAGCAGGCCGGTGTTTTGGTTGAGCAGACGCATCACCACCGATTCGCCGTACTGGGTCGGCATGGTGGAGATACGCACGTCCACCTGGGTGTTGCGTACCTTGATGGCGAAGCGGCCGTCCTGGGGCAGGCGCTTTTCCGAGATGTCCAGGCCCGAGGTGAGCTTGAGGCGCAGGGCCACGGCGGTGGCGATCTTGGGGTCGGCCTCGGTCTGGATGTGCAGCACGCCGTCGATACGGAAGCGGATGCGCAGCTTGTCGGCCTGGGGCTCGATGTGGATGTCGGAGGCCCGGGTGCGCAGGGCCTCTTCGAACACCGTGTTGAGCAGCTTGACCACCGGCGCATCCTCGGCGCCGGTGCCGGCGCCGATCAGGTCGGAGAAGTCGGAGGGGCCGTCGGACAGCTCGGCCTGCAACTCCTTGGCCAGGCCGGAGATTTCCTCGGTGCGGCGGTAGAGCCGGTCGATGGCGGCGAGGAAGCCGCCCTCGGTGACCACCGCCAGTTCCACGTCGCGCTTGAGGATACGGGTCAGCTCGTCGTAGGCTTGCAGGTCGGTGGGATTGACGAAGCCGACCCGCACCCGGTCGCCCAGGTCCGCCAGGACGATGGCCCGATAGCGGCGCGCCTGGGCCTCGGGCAGCAGGCGCACCAGCGCCGGGTCCGGGCTGAATTGCTTGAGATCGACGTAAATGGCCCGCAGCTGCTTGGCCAGGGCCTGGGAAATGCCTTCTTCGGTGACGTAGGCGGCTTCCACCACCACCCGCCCGAGTTGGCGGCCGGTGCGTTTCTGCTCTTCGAGGGCGAGCTTGAGTTGTTCTTCGGTGAGGAGCCCCTGGCTCACCAGCAGTTCCCCGAGCCGGACCTTTTCCGGCCGGGCCATGGGCCTTGCGGCGATTTCCACCATGCGTACGTTTTCCCGGTCGTGACGGCACCATGACGGCCGCCTAAGCGGCCATTATTGCCGATGTACCCGCCAGCCCCTATGAAAAATTTAACCGACCCGCCGGAACCGCCCTGCCCCACTGCCCCCCTGGCGCTGGTGCTGGTGCATCCGGAAATCCCGCCCAACACGGGCAACATCATCCGTCTGTGCGCCAACACCGGCGCCGAACTGCACCTGGTGGAACCCCTGGGTTTCCGCTGGGCCGACAAGGACCTGCAACGGGCCGGCCTCGACTACCACGAACACGCCCGGGTGCAGCGCCACGCCGACTGGGCGGCCTGCAAGGCGGCCCTGGCCGGGCGGCGCCTGTTCGCCCTCACCACCAAGGGCAGCCGCCGCTACGACGCGCCGGACTTCGCCCCGGGGGACGCCTTCGTGTTCGGCCGGGAATCGGCGGGGCTGCCCGCCGACATCCTCGCCGAGTTCGCCCCGGACACCCGGCTGCGCCTGCCGATGCGCGCCGACAGCCGCAGCATGAACCTGGCCAACACCGCCGCGGTGATGCTGTTCGAGGCCTGGCGGCAGATCGGTTTTCCCGCCGGGGTCTGAGCCGGGGGGCGCCGCGTCAACACAGCGCGTCGCCGCTGCCAGCCGTACGACACCGCGCCGGCCTCGCCGCGGCGAGGCCGGGGGCGCAGGGAAAAGGGTACGTAGAAAGGGCGCGCGTAGAAAGGCTTCAAGGCCCCAAGCCCCAAAGCCCGACACTTTAATTTTTTTAATACTTCCTTAAAGGCGGCGCGCCAAACTCTAATACTGGCGCGGACCTTCGGTTTCTCACCGGCCGGACATATTAATTTTATTAATACATCATCCGACCAACTCGGCCCGCGCCGCCCAGGCAGGAAGGCCATGCCCGGGACGAAGGCGCAACCGGCGCGGGGCCGGCTCGCTCGGCGCACCGTGGAATCCCCGCGCGCCTTGCCTCGGCGCCGCCGCATCAGGAATGCGTGGCGCGGCCCTGGGCGGTCGAGGATGAACCTCTCAGAGGGTTTCGGGTTTGGGGTCCCGGGCCAGCAGGGTCTCGGCGGCGGCAGCCGGCGAGAGTTCGCCGCGCAGCACCGCGTCCACGGCGAAGGTGATCGGCATGTCCACGCCCAGGCGGCGGGCGGTGCGCGCCACCTCGGCGGCGGTGAGCACCCCTTCGGCCACGTGGCCCAGTTCGGCCAGGATCGCCTCCAGGGACTTGCCCGCCCCCAGGGCCAGGCCGACCCGGCGGTTGCGCGACAGGTCGCCGGTGCAGGTGAGCAGCACGTCGCCCATGCCGGCCAGGCCCATGAAAGTGTCGCGCTGGGCGCCCAGGGCCTGCCCCAGGCGGGTGATCTCGGCCAGCCCGCGGGTGACCAGGGCAGCCCGGGCGTTGTGCCCAAGGCGCAGGCCGTCGCTGATGCCGGTGGCGATGGCCAGTACGTTCTTCACCGCGCCACCCACTTCCACCCCAACCATGTCGCCGTTGGCGTAGATGCGGAAGCGGGAACCGTGCAGTTCCCGGGCCAGCCGCGCCGACAGGGCGTCGTCGGCGCTGGCCAGGGCCACCGCCGTGGGCAGGCCACGGCCCACCTCGTCGGCGAAGGAGGGGCCGGAGAGCACGGCACAGGGGGCGTTCGCCCCCAGGGTTTCGCCCACCACCTGGTGGGGTAGCAGGCCGGTGCCGGCCTCGAAGCCCTTGCACACCCAGACCACCGGGCGGGCCCCATGGGCGGCGAAATATTCGCCGAGCCGGGCGGTGGTGGGGCGCAGCCCGGCCACCGGGGTGGCCACCACCACGATGTCGGCGCCGGCCAGGGCGGCCTCCAGCGCGACATGGGGGGTGACGCCCGCGGGCAGGGTCACCCCGGGCAGGAAGCGGGCGTTCTCGCGGGACTGGGCCATTTCGCCCAGCAGGTCGGTTTCCCGGCCCCACAGGGCGACCGGGTGGCGCTCGGCGAAGGAGACGGCCAGGGCGGTGCCCCAGGCGCCGGCGCCGAGCACGGCAATCTTGGTCGGTTCGGTCATTTCTGTCGTGTAGGCGGCGGGGCGGGCCAGGCAGTGCAATCCTGGCCCGGCAGCACGGCGGCCGTTACAGGCCCCACACCTGGTTGGCGCGGATGAAGCCTTCCTGTCCGTCCCGGTGGCGCACTTTGGCCCAGCCGGCGGGGCCAACCGAAATCAGCTCCAGGGCCACCTTCTTTTCGGCGGTGAACACCACGCTGGCGGAGGCATCGGCCTCGGCGCGCACCTCGGCGCGGTCGGCGGTGACCTGCACGGTGCGGGTGTCGCTCAGGACACGGCGCTCGATCCAGGCCAGACCACCGTCGGCGTCCCGTACCTTGGACCAGCCTTCGAGGTTGACCACGGGTTCCACCGGGGTATAGCGGCGGATGACGAACAGGCGCTTGCCCTTGGTGGACGGGGCGTCGTAGAGGACCGCAGCTTCGTTCACCGAGCGGAATTCGGCGGCGGAGGCCGCCGGCACGACCGGGACCCCGAACCCGAGTTCGGCGACCAGCGCCAGCCCGAGGGCGGCACCGGTCACGAGCAGGCGCCGCCCTCGGGCGGACGCCGGGAAGCGGAAGGAGGTCGGTACGGTCATGGGGCGGACTCCGCGGCGGGGGTTATTGCAGGGAACCTTCGGCCTGCTCGGCCTGTTCCTGGAGGCGGGACATGTAGAGGGCCTCGAAGTTGACCGGGGCCAGGATCACCGGGGCGAAGCCGGCGCGGGTGGTGGCGTCGGACATCACTTCCCGGGCGTAGGGGAAGAGGATGTTCGGGCAGGCCACGGCCAGGAGGGGCTCGACCTGCTCTTCGGGCACGCCTTCGATGCGGAAGATGCCGGCCTGGGCCACTTCGACCAGGAAGGCACCCTTGTCGCCGCGCTTGGCGGTGACGGTGACGGTGAGGGTCACGTCGTAGAAGCTGTTACCCAGGCCCCGGCCTTCGGACTGGAGCTGGATCTCGACTTGGGGGGCCTCTTCTTCGAGGAACACTTCGGGGGCGCCCGGGACTTCGACGGAGAGGTCCTTGACGTAAATCTTTTCGATGGTGAAAGCCGCTTGCGCTTGTTCGGACATGATTTTCCTGAAACGGGAAGAATGAGGGATGAGGGGATGCGGACGTCAGTTCCCGGCCAGCAGCGGGTCCAGGCGGCCTTCCCGGTCGAGGGCGTAGAGGTCGTCGCAGCCGCCCACGTGGTAGTCGCCGATGTAAATCTGGGGCACGGTGCGACGGCCGGTGCGCTGCATCATTTCCTCGCGGCGCGCCGGGTCCAGGTCGACCCGCACCTTATCGATCTCGGTCACGCCCTTGTGGGCGAGCAATTGCTCGGCGCGCACGCAGTAGGGGCAGACGGCGGTGGAATACATCAGCACGCGGGGTTGAGCCATGACGGCAAATCCTTTCTCGGTCGGGGATGCCGCCGCGGTGCAGGTGCCCGCGGCGGTCGGTCGTTATTTCTTGCGGGCTACCGGCAGGCCAGCCTGGGTCCAGGCGCCGATACCGCCGGCCAGGTTCACCACCTTGGCGAAGCCGGCCTTCTTCAGCTCGCCACAGGCCTTGGCGGAACGCACTCCGGAGGCGCACACCGCCACCACGGTACGGTCCTTGAACTTGTCCAGCTCGGCCAGGCGCTCGCCCAGCTTGGCCACCGGGATGTTGCGGGCGTTGGGGATGTGCCCCTGGGCGAATTCGGCCGGATCGCGCACGTCGAGCACGATGGCGTCTTCCCGGTTGATCAGCAGGGTGGCGTCGGTGGCCGACACCTCGGCACCGCCCTTGCGCACGAAGCTCGCCAGCAGCATGCCGCCGGCCACCGCCGAGGTGGCCATCAGGGCCAGATTGAAGGGGTCTTTGAAGAACGGATCCACGAATGCTCCCGAAAAATCAGGGGGATGGGGAAAGAAAACAGGGGGGGGCAAAACCGGGCGAACCGGCCCGGTCACGCGGCGCGGCCGCGGCCCTTGGCCGGCGGCTCGCCGCAGAACACCTCGCGCATCATATCGATGAGTTGCAGGGTGCGGGCGTCGCCGATGCGGTAATACACCCGGTTGGCGTCCTTGCGGGTCAGCAGCACCGCCTTCTCGCGCAGGATCGCCAGGTGCTGTGAGATGTTGCTCTGGGAGGTGCCCACCGCCTCGACGATATCCTGGACGCACACCTCGCCGTCGCCGACCACGCACAGAATCTTCAGGCGCAGCGGGTGGGACATGGCCTTCAGGGCGCGGGCGGCCTGCTGGATATGCTCTTCCTTGTCGATCACGCTCAACACGGGGGCCACTCGCGACACTCTCCGGAAAGTTGCCAAGTCGCCGCGGGATGCGGCGAACTAGGGTTGCATTATAAAATAACCGTTTTCGCGGCGTTCCGTATTTGGTGACCCCCATTTGCGCCCCCGGTCTTTTGCTGCAAAACCGCTGGCCCGCCGGTTCCCCACGCCGTTTTCCGAACCACCCTTAGGACTTCCATGAAGAAAATCGTGCTGCTGCGCCACGGCGAATCCGCCTGGAACAAGGAAAACCGCTTCACCGGCTGGACCGACGTGGACCTCACCGAAAAGGGCGTCGAGGAAGCCAAGAACGCCGGCCGCCTGATGAAGGAAGCCGGCTTCGCCTTCGACATCGCCTTCTCCTCCGTGCTCAAGCGCGCCATGCGCACCCTATGGCTGTCCCTGGAAGAGATGGACCGGCTGTGGATTCCGGTACAGCGCTCCTGGCGCCTCAACGAGCGCCACTATGGCGCCCTGCAGGGCCTCAACAAGGCCGAAACCGCCGCCAAGTACGGCGACGACCAGGTGCTGGTGTGGCGCCGCAGCTACGATACCCCGCCCCCGGCGCTGGAATTCGACGACCCCCGCCACCCCCGCTTCGACGCCCGCTACGCGCCCCAGTACTCGGGCATGTCGCCGGAGCACCTGCCCATGACCGAGTGCCTCAAGGACACCGTGGCCCGCTTTGTCCCCTACTGGGAAGACACCATCGCCCCGGTGGTCAAGAGCGGCAAGAGCGTCATCGTCGCCGCCCACGGCAACAGCATCCGCGCCCTGGTGAAGTACCTGGACAACATCTCCGACGCCGACATCGTCGAGCTGAACATCCCCACCGGCATCCCCCTGGTCTATGAGCTGGACGACGAGACCCTGAAGCCGATCCGCTCCTACTACCTGGGCGACGCCGAAGCCGCCGCCGCGGCGGCGGCCGCCGTGGCCAACCAGGCCAAGGCCAAGTAAGCCCCCCCCGTGAGCCCCGCCGCCCACCGCCCGCGCCCGCGGGCGGCCGCTTTTCTGCCCCCCCTGGCCGCCGCCCTGCTGGCAGCCGGGCTGGGGCTCGCCCCGGGCGCCGGGGCCGCGCCCGCCGCCCCAGCCGCCAAGGCCAAGGCGGCGGCGCCCCAGAAAGAACTCGAAGCCAAGCAGGCCGACCTTTCCGACCTGCGCGGCAAGATCGACGGCCTGAAGAAGGACCTGGCCAGAACCGAGGAATCCCGAGCCGACGTGGCCGACCAGCTGAAGGCCTCGGAGCAGGAAATCTCCAAGCTCTCGGCCCGGCTGCGCGACCTGGCCGGGCAACGGGGCCGGGTCGAAGCCGACCTGGCCGCCCTGTCCCGGGAATCCAAGGACCTGGAAGGGCTGCTCGCCCGCCAGCAGGCGGCCCTGGCCGCCCTGTTGCAGCGTGAATACCAGGCCGGCCGGCTCCAGGCCGACGACGACGCCCTGCGCCTGCTGCTGCGCGGCGAAGACCCCAACCAGCTGTCCCGGGATTTCTACTACCTGGGCGCCCTGGCCCAGGCCCGGCGCGACTGGCTGGCCCAGATGGAAGGCACTCTCAGGCGCAAGCAGTCCCTGGCTGACGAAACCCGGGACCGGGCCGCGGAACTTGCCCGGGTCGAGGACAGCCAAAGGGAAGAGCAAGCCAAGCTGGCCAAGGAACGCCAGGCCCGCCAGAGCAAACTCGACGCCCTGGCGCAAAAGGTCACGGCCCGGCGCAAGGAGTTGGGCAGCCTGACCCGGGACGAGCAGCAGTTGTCGCGCCTCGTGACCGGCCTGAACCGGGTGATCGCCCAGCAGGCCGCCCAGGAAGCGGCACGGCGCAAGGCCGAGGAAGAAGCGCGCAAACGCGAGCAGGCCAAGGCAGCGGCAGCCGCCCGAGCCAACGCCGGCAAGGGCAAGACGGCCCGCCCGGCGGAGGAAAAGCCCGCCGCCAAGCCCAGCGGACTCGCCAATGCCCGGGAACCTGAAGCGGTCGGCGGCGGCGGCAGTTTCGCCAGCCAGCGCGGCAGCCTGCGCCTGCCGGTGAAGGGCAGCGTGCTGAACCGTTTCGGCGCCAGCCGCGGCGAGGGCGGCACCTGGAAGGGCCTGTTCATCCGGGCCGGCGGCGGCAGCGAGGTAAAGGCCGTGGCCCAGGGCCGGGTGGTGTTCGCCGACTGGATGCGCGGTTTCGGCAACCTGCTGATCGTGGATCACGGCGGCACTTACCTGACCATTTATGGCAACAACGAAGCCCTCCTGAAAAAGGTGGGCGACGCCGTGAAGAGCGGCGACCCGATCGCCACCGTGGGCAACAGCGGGGGCAATCCGGAAACCGGTTTATACTTTGAGCTCCGTTATCAGGGGCAACCCCAGGACCCGCTGCGCTGGGTCAATCTTCGTTAGGAGAAGCAGGTGAACGGCATCCCCCAGGCAAACGACAACCGTCACGTCGGCGGCAAACGCTGGAAAACGGCGGGACTGGTGGCGGGCGGGTTTCTCGCCGGCGCCCTGCTGAGCCTCAACCTGTCCGCCCTGGCCGAAAAAGGCGCCAAGGAAGGCCTGCCGGTCGAGGAACTGCGCACCTTCGCCGAGGTGTACTCGGCCATCAAGCAGGGCTACGTGGAGCCAGTGGAGGACAAGAAGCTCATCACCAACGCCATCTCCGGCATGCTCTCCAACCTGGACCCCCACTCCACCTACCTGGACCCCGAAGCCTTCAAGGAATTGCAGGTGGGCACCCAGGGCGAATTCGGCGGCCTGGGCATCGAGGTCGGCATGGAGGACGGCTTCGTCAAGGTCGTCTCGCCGATCGAGGACACCCCCGCTGCCCGCGCCGGACTCAAGGCCGGCGACCTGATCGTCAAGCTCGACGACACCCCGGTGAAGGGCCTGACCCTCAACGAGGCGGTCAAGCGCATGCGCGGCAAGCCCAAGACCAACATCACCCTGACCGTGGTGCGCAAGGGCGAGCAGAAGCCTATCGTCGTCACCCTGACCCGGGAAGTGATCAAGGTGCAGAGCGTCAAGGCCAAAGCCCTGGAAAACGGCTACGGCTACATCCGCGTCACCCAGTTCCAGGAAAACACCACCCAGTCGGTGGCCAGGCAGCTGGCCGAACTGAGCAAGTCCGGCGACCTGAAGGGCTTGGTGCTCGACCTGCGCAACGACCCGGGCGGCCTGCTCAACAGCGCCGTGGGCGTTTCCGCCGCCTTCCTGCCGCCCAAGGCCCTGGTGGTGTCCACCGACGGCCGGGTCGAGGACGCCAAGCACAAGTACTTCGCCTCCCCCGAGGACTACAACCGGGGCACCAAGGACGACGCCCTGAAGGGCCTGCCCGCCAGCGCCAAGACCGTGCCCATGGTGGTGCTGGTCAACGGCGGCTCGGCCTCGGCCTCGGAAATCGTCGCCGGCGCCCTGCAAGACCACAAGCGGGCGGTGGTGATGGGCACCCAGTCCTTCGGCAAGGGCTCGGTGCAGACCGTGCTGCCTCTGCCCCAGGGCGCCGCCATCAAGCTCACCACGGCGCGCTACTACACCCCGTCGGGCCGCTCGATCCAGGCCAAGGGCATCGTGCCGGACATCGTCGTCGAGGAAACCCCCAACGGCGAAGCCCACGACCGTATCCGCGAGGCCGACCTGGAACGCCACCTGACCAACGACAAGGACAAGGAAGCGGCCAAGGACGCTGCCAAGGCCAAGGACGGCAAGGATGCCGCCAAGGACAATGGCAACAACGGCAAGGAAGCGCCGAGCCTGGCGCCTTCCGAATTCGGCGGCAAGAACGACTGGCAGCTCAACCAGGCGGTCAACCTGCTGAAGGGCCTGGCGATCATGCAGCCCAAGGCGGTGAGCAGCACCCAGTAAGCAACAGCAACGGGCGGCGCCCCGGAAGCCCGGCCACACCGGCCGGGCCGGGAACGACGGCGAGGAGGGAACGATGGTCAGCGAACATGCACATCCGGATCTCACCAAGAAACGGGAAATCCTTTTCGCCAAATTCCCACCGGGCCAGGTGCCCGAGGCAGCGGACCACCTGGCCCGCCAGCCCAACCTGAGCGCCACCCCGCTGCTGCCGCAGCGCAGCGTGGCGGTGCGCTACCAGCTCACCGACCACACCCTGAAGGGCCTCGAAGCGGATCTGACCGACCGGGGCTTCCATCTCGACAACACCCTCTACAGCAAGCTGGTGCGCGCCCTCGTCTATTACGTCGAGGACACCCAACTGCACAACCTGGGGGTGCCGGAAAAGCGCCTCAAGCGCGCCCACGAAGCCTACGTGCACGCCTGGGAGCAGCACCCCCACGGCGACCACGACGACACCCCGCCGGAGTGGCGGGAATACAAATAACCCCGCAATGACCGACGCCGAACTCGTCCGCTACAGCCGCCACATCCTTCTCAACGAAATCGGGGTCGAAGGCCAGGAACGCATCCGCCAGGGGCGGGTGCTGATCATCGGTGCCGGCGGCCTGGGCAGCCCGGCCGCCCTCTACCTGGCCGCCGCCGGGGTGGGCACCCTGACCCTGGCCGACGGCGACACGGTGGACCTGACCAACCTGCAACGCCAGATCCTGCACCGGGAGGACCGGGTCGGCCAGGCCAAGGCCGAATCCGGCCGTCAGACCCTGGCCGCCCTCAACCCGGACGTGCGGTTGCGCCCCATCGTCCAGCGCTTGCAAGGCGACGCCCTGGACGCGGAAGTGGCCCAGGCCGACGTGGTGCTCGACTGCTGCGACAACTTCGCCACCCGCCACGACGTGAACCGGGCCTGTGTCGCCGCCGGCGTGCCCCTGGTATCCGGCGCGGCGGTGCGCTTCGACGGCCAGTTGAGCGTGTTCGACCCGCGCCAGGAGGCGAGCCCCTGCTACCACTGCCTGTTCCCCGAAGGCGAGGATGTGGAGGAAGTGCGTTGCGCGGTGATGGGAGTGTTCGCCCCCCTGACCGGCATCATCGGCACCCTGCAAGCCGCCGAGGCCTTGAAGCTGCTGGCCGGCTGCGGCGAGCCCCTGGTGGGCAAACTGCAACTGTTCGACGGCCTGACCAGCCAATGGCGCACGGTGCGGGTGCCCCGAGATCCGGATTGCCCGGTATGCGGGCAGCGGGACCGCTGACAACGGTGGTGCCCGTGGCCTACTTAGGCCGACGGATAGCACGGTAGATTTTCGGCTCGTTGCCCGCAAAGGCACGCCAGTAGCCGATCTTCAGAATGACCGCCTGAGATAGGGCGTCAATGCTCGATCTCCGGAACACATACCCGGAGATTGGCTCTGGGCGCGGCGTTCGGGGCAACATCATTTTGCCCATTCCCCTTAGGCAATGCCCGAGTGATGCATCGCTCCGACGGGGCAGCCAAACCAAGCCCCGGGAACCTCGCCCCTCAGGCGAAGCGGGCGACGATACGGGTATCGACCCCCAGCTGGCGTCGGTCCACCACCGCCAGGCGGCGCTGCTCGGTCAGGTCGGCGAGTTCGGGCAAGGTCAGCAGGCCGTTGGCGGTGTCCCCCAGCAGGGTCGGGGCCTGGTAGAGCAGCAGTTCGTCGGCCAGCCCCTCGCGCACGAAGGAGCCGGCCAGCTTGAAGCCGGACTCCACGTGCAATTCATTGACGCCGCGCCGCCCCAGTTCGTCCATCAGGGCCGCCAGGTCCACCTTGCCCCTGGCGTTGGGCAGGCTGACCACCTCGCCGCCCACCGCCCGCAGCGCGGCCACGGCCTCGGCATGGGCCGCCAGGTCCACGGCGCAGGCCACCAGCACCGCAGCGCCATCGAACAGGGCCGCCGCAGGCGATAGCTCCAGACGGCTGTCCACCACCACCTTCCAGGGCTGACGGGAGGTATCCACGTCCCGCACCGAGAGGCGCGGGTCGTCGTCCTTGACTGTGCCGATGCCAGTCAGCACCGCGCAGGCCCGGGCGCGCCAGCGGTGGCCGTCGCGCCGGGCGTCGGGGCCGGTGATCCACTGGCTGACGCCGTTGGCCAGGGCAGTACGCCCGTCCAGGCTGGAGGCCAGCTTGACCCGCACCCAGGGCCGGCCACGCTCCATACGGGCGACGAAGCCGACGTTGAGTTCCCGGGCTGCGCTTTCGAGCAGCCCGCAGGCGGTGGCGATGCCGGCGGCTTCCAGCCGCGCCAGGCCGCGCCCGGCCACCAGGGGATTGGGATCGGCCATGGCCGCCACCACCCGGGCCACGCCAGCCGCCACCAGGGCGTCGGCACAGGGCGGGGTGCGACCGTGATGGGAGCAGGGTTCCAGGGTCACGTAGGCGGTGGCGCCCCGGGCCGCCGCGCCGGCGGCGCGCAGGGCGTGGACCTCGGCATGGGGCTCGCCGGCCCGCTCGTGCCAGCCTTCGCCGACGATGGCGCCGTCGCGCACCAGCACGCAACCGACCCGGGGATTGGGGGCGGTGGTCCACAGCCCCCGTTCGGCCAGGCGCAGGGCCCGGGCCATGTAGTCGTGGTCGGCGGCGGAAAAGACGGAGGCGGGGGTCGGCATCGTCATGGGCGGTGCGGATGCGGAAAAAAGAGAGGGGAACAGCGGGGCGGGCGGCGTTGGACCTTGCGGCTAACCCATATCACGGGGCACGCCAAACGCTCGCCCCCTGGCGGCGGCACAGAAGCCGCCGCAATGCTCAGCCTTGTTCGCGCGTACGCTTGCCAGCGCCTTCCTTGGCGCCGGTCTGGCCGTTGTTGGGATCGGCCTTGGAGACCTCGCGGATAACCCGGGAGAACTCGCCCACGTCCTCGAAGTTGCGGTACACCGAGGCGAAGCGGATGTAGGCCACCTTGTCGAGCTTCTTCAGCTCGTGCATGACCATCTCGCCTAGTTGCTCGGCGGTCACCTCCCGGTCGCCGAAGGCGAGCAGGCGGGTTTCGATGCGGGCGATGGCCTCGTCCACCGACTGAGCCGTCACCGGCCGCTTGCGCAGGGCCAGGGCCATGCTCGCCACCAGCTTGTCCCGGTCGTAGTCGACCCGGGTGCCGTTGCGCTTGACCACCTGGGGCATGCGGATGTCGGCCCGCTCGAAGGTGGTGAAACGCTTGTCGCAGGTCAGGCAGCGGCGGCGGCGGCGCACCTGATCCCCGTCCTCGTTGAGACGGGTATCGACCACCGCCGTTTCTGGCGCTCCGCAGAAGGGACACTTCATCGGGATTCAGCCGGGCGGGAAGCACCGCTCCCCGCCCAGGGCCCTATCAGGCGCCGTAGACCGGAAACTTGGCGCAGAGCTTGGCCACGTCGCCGCGCACCCGCTCCAGCACCGCCTCGTCGTTCGGCGCGTCGAGCACGTCGGCCACCAGGTGGGCGATCTGCTCGGCCTCGATCTCGGTGAAGCCGCGGGTGGTCATAGCCGGGGAACCGATGCGGATGCCGGAGGTGACGAAGGGCTTCTCGGGGTCGTTGGGGATGCCGTTCTTGTTGACCGTGATGTGGGCGCGGCCCAAAGCGGCTTCGGCTTCCTTACCCGTGATCTTCTTGGCGCGCAGGTCGATCAGGAAGACGTGGGACTCGGTACGGCCGGAGACGATGCGCAGGCCACGCTCTTCGCCCAGCACCTTGGCCATGACGCGGGCGTTGTTGATCACCTGCTCCTGGTACTTCTTGAACTCGGGCGAGGCCGCTTCCTTGAAGGCCACGGCCTTGGCGGCGATGACGTGCATCAGCGGGCCGCCTTGCAGGCCGGGGAAGATGGCGGAGTTGAGGGCCTTTTCGTGCTCGGCCTTCATCAGGATCACACCACCGCGGGGGCCGCGCAGGGTCTTGTGGGTGGTGGAAGTCACCACGTCGGCGTGGGGCACCGGGTTCGGGTAGTAGCCAGCGGCGATCAGGCCGGCGTAGTGGGCCATGTCCACCCAGAAGATGGCGCCGACTTCCTTGGCGATCTTGGCGAAGCGCTCGAAGTCGATGCGTAGGGCGTAGGCAGAGGCGCCGGCGACGATGATCTTGGGCTTGTGCTCGCGGGCCAGGGCTTCCATCTTGTCGTAGTCGATCTCTTCCTTCTCGTTGAGACCGTAGGAGACGACGTTGAACCACTTGCCGGACATGTTGAGGGCCATGCCGTGGGTGAGGTGGCCGCCTTCGGCCAGGCTCATGCCCATGATGGTATCGCCGGGCTTGGCGAAGGCCATCAGCACGGCCTGGTTGGCCTGGGAACCGGAATTGGGCTGGACGTTGGCGGCTTCGGCGCCGAACAGCTTCTTCAGGCGGTCGATGGCGAGCTGCTCGGCCACATCCACGTACTCACAGCCGCCGTAGTAGCGCTTGCCCGGATAGCCTTCGGCGTACTTATTGGTGAGCTGGGAGCCCTGGGCTTCCATGACCGCGTGGGACACGTAGTTTTCAGAAGCGATCAGCTCGATGTGGTCCTGCTGGCGGCGATTTTCAGCTTCGATCGCTTGCCAGAGTTCGGGATCCACTTTCGCCAGGGTGTCGTGCGAGGAGAACATCGAATAGCCCTCAAACCATTGAAAAAGGGGCGAATTGTACCATGCCGGCCCGCCCCGCAAGGCCCGTCAGCCCGGTAACTCGTCCAGGCTGACCTCGGCCAGGTGGGCGGTCTGGGCCCAGGGGCCGATGGTCCATTGCCCATCGCGCCGGACCAGCCAGTTGATGCCGGCGTTGGGAATGAGGAAGTCCCGGGGGGCGGACAGGGCCAGCCCCCGGGCGAAGCGGTTGAGGATGTCGAGAACCCCGCCGTGGCTGACCAGGATCAGCCGTTCGCCCGGGTGGGCCGCCGCCAGCGTCTCCAGGCAGGCCACCACCCGGGCGTGAAAGGCGTTGAGGCTCTCGCCGCCGGCGGGCATCGGCACCTCCGGGATGCGCCGGGCGAACGCCTCGTAGGCCTCCGGATAGGCCGCCTGGGCTTCTTCGTAGGTCAGTCCCTCGAAGCCGCCGTAGCAGCGTTCGCGCAGGGCAGTCTGCCGCGTGGGCGCCAGCCCGGGCAAGGCAGCGGCAATCAGGTCGGCGGTGCGGGCGGCCCGCTCCAGGTCGCTCGACACCAGGCGAGTGAAGGGGCGCTCCGCGTGCTGGCCGGCCAGATAGCGCCCCGCCGCCACGGCCTGGCGTTCGCCCAGGTCGTTCAAGGGGATGTTCCGGTGCCCCTGGAGGCGCCGTTCGGCGTTCCAGGTGGTTTCGCCGTGGCGAACGATGCAGAACTCCGTGGAAAGCGGGGTGGTCATGGTGAGATTCCAGAAAACGGAGGGGCGTCGCCAAACATGGACAAGTCGATTTTTCGAGACGCCATATAAAGACTCGCTAACTTACCACAAGGCATGGCGGAACAAGGAGTTACGCATAATGAACGGCGATTATGCCCTGGGGAATTTATGCAATAATTGCCCGGCTTTTTCGAGAGCACGCACTGGCCGCCGTTTCGGCATGCCATGTGTATTGAATCCGGCCACAAGCCGGGCTTTTCCACCGGGCCCAAGATGCCCGGATAACTAAAATCCACACACCATCCAGGAGGAGTCTGTGAACTTACTGCTCAAGTTGTCGCGTCTGATCGACGCGCTCAACGAGCGTGTCGGCCGGAGCATGATCTGGCTGATTCTGCTCTCGGTCATCATCAGTGCCGGCAACGCCGTCGTGCGCAAGGCCTTCAACTACAGCTCGAACTGGCTGTTGGAAGTCCAGTGGTACATGTTCGCCGCCGTTTTCCTGCTCTGCGCCGGCTACGCGCTCAAGCACAACGCCCACGTGCGCATCGACGTGGTCGCCGGCCGCTTTTCCCATCGCGCCCAGGCGTGGATCGACATTCTCGGCACCCTCGTGTTTCTCATGCCCATGGCGGTCATGACCCTATGGCTGTCCTGGCCGTTCTTCACTCTCGCCTTCACCACCGGCGAAATGTCGTCCAACCCCGGCGGCCTGATCCGCTGGCCGGTGAAACTGTTCGTTCCCCTGGGCTTCGCCCTGCTGATCCTGCAAGGGGTGTCGGAGCTGATCAAGCGTATCGCCTTCCTCCAGGGCAAGGCCGACGATCCCTACGCCAAGGATGAAGGCCCCAGCGCCGAGGAGCAGTTGGCCGCCCACATCAAAGCCACGCAAGGGGGGGACGCCTGATGGACTTCATCGCTCAAAACATGGCGCCGATCATGTTCGGCTGCTTGGTGCTGTTCATGCTGTTCGGCTACCCGGTGGCCTTCGCCCTGGCCGCCAACGGCATCATCTTCGGCTGGATCGGCATCGAGCTTGGCCTGCTTCACCCGGCCCTGTTCCAGGCCATGCCGGAGCGCATCTTCGGCATCATGAACAACGACACGTTGCTCGCCATCCCGTTCTTCACCTTCATGGGCCTCATCCTGGAGCGCTCGGGGATGGCAGAGGATCTGCTCGACACCATCGGCCAGCTGTTCGGGCCGATCCGCGGCGGCCTGGCCTATGCGGTGATCTTCGTCGGCGCCCTGCTGGCGGCCACCACCGGCGTGGTGGCGGCGTCGGTGATCTCCATGGGCCTGATCTCACTGCCGATCATGATGCGCTACGGCTACGACACGCGCCTGGCCTCCGGCGTCATCGCCGCCTCGGGCACCCTGGCCCAGATCATTCCGCCGTCCCTGGTGCTGATCGTAATGGCCGACGCCCTCGGCCGCTCGGTGGGCGACATGTACGAGGCCGCCCTGCTGCCGGGCCTGGTACTCACCGGCCTTTACGTCGGCTATGTGCTGATCGTGACCCTGGTCAAACCGGGCGCGGCCCCCGCCCTGCCGGCGGAAGCCCGCACCAAGCGGGGCATGACCTTGTTCGTGCACGCCATGCTGGTGATGGTGCCGCCCCTGCTGCTGATCTTCCTGGTCCTGGGCACCATCTTCCTCGGTATCGCCACCCCCACCGAAGGTGGCGCCATGGGCGCGGCCGGCGCGCTGATCATGGCCCTGCTGCGCAAGCGTCTGTCCTTGGGGCTGCTCAAGCAGGCCATGGAAGCCACGGCCCGCCTGACCACCTTCGTGGTGTTCATCCTGGTCGGTGCCCGGGTGTTCTCCCTAACCTTCTACGGGGTGGACGGCCACGTCTGGGTCGAGCACCTGCTCACCGACCTGCCGGGCGGCCAGATCGGCTTCCTGATCGTGGTGAACGTGCTGGTCTTCCTGCTGGCCTTCTTCCTCGACTTCTTCGAACTGGCCTTCATCGTCGTCCCGCTGCTCGGCCCGGTGGCCGAAAAGCTGGGCATCGACCTGATCTGGTTTGGCGTGCTGCTCGGGGTGAACATGCAGACTTCGTTCATGCACCCGCCCTTCGGCTTCGCCCTGTTCTACCTGCGTTCGGTGGCGCCGAAGTCGGTGAAGACTTCCGACATCTACTGGGGAGCCGTACCGTTCGTGCTGATCCAGGTGATCATGGTCGGCCTGATCATCACCTTCCCCAACATCGCCAGCTACGGCGAGGGTCATGACGTCTACCACAGCAACCAGAGCCAGGAAGCCCCGACCGAGCTTCAGCTGAACCTGGACGACGTGGAGCACAACGAGCAATCGACCCAGCAGGACGACAACGCCCTGCTCAAACAACTGCAGGGCGGCGAAAGCAAGTAACCACGCCAACAACCTGCCTGGGGCCCGCGCACTGCGCGGGCTTTTTCTTAGGCGTTGGCCCGGCACCCCAAGGCGCCGGGCTAACGTCATGCGGGGCGTTCCAACGCTCAGACGAACATCGTGGCGAGCACCATGTCGATCAGCTTGATCCCGATGAACGGCGCGATCACGCCGCCGAGGCCGTAGATCAGCAGGTTGCGCGACAGCAAAGCCTGAGCCCGCTCGGCCCGGTACTTCACCCCCTTCAAGGCCAAGGGGATGAGGAACACGATGATCAGGGCGTTGAAGATCACCGCCGACAGGATCGCCGTGGTCGGGCTGTAGAGCCCCATCACGTTGAGCGCCCCCAGGGCGGGATAGGTGGCCACGAAGGCGGCGGGGATGATGGCGAAATACTTGGCCAGATCGTTGGCCACGCTGAAGGTGGTCAACGCGCCGCGGGTCATGATCATCTGCTTGCCGACCTCCACCACCTGCATCAGCTTGGTCGGGTTGCTGTCCAGGTCCACCATGTTGGCCGCTTCCTTGGCTGCCTGGGTGCCGCTGTTCATGGCCACCGCCACGTCCGCCTGGGCCAGGGCCGGGGCGTCGTTGGTGCCGTCGCCGGTCATGGCCACCAAGTGGCCGCTGGCCTGGTAGTCGCGGATCAGGCGCAGCTTGTCCTCGGGCGTTGCTTCGGCGAGGAAATCATCCACCCCGGCCTCGGCAGCGATCGCTGCGGCGGTCAGGTGGTTGTCGCCAGTGATCATGACGGTCTTGACCCCCATCTTGCGCAGCTCGGCAAAGCGCTCCTTGATGCCGCCCTTGACGATGTCCTTGAGCTCGACGACGCCGAGCACCCGGTCGTTGTCGCAGACCACCAGGGGGGTCGCCCCGCGGCGCGACACGTCGTTGACGCGGGTTTCCACCTCCGGAGGAAAGACACCGCCCAGGCCCTCGACGTGGGCGCGGATCGCCGAGGCGGCGCCCTTGCGGATCACCTGCCCGGCGATGTCCAGACCGCTCATCCGGGTGCGGGCGCTGAAAGGAACCGCCACGGCTCCCGCCAGGGGAAGGGCGCGGATGCCGAACATGTTCTTGGCCAGCACCACGATGGAACGGCCTTCCGGGGTTTCGTCCGCCAGCGAGGCCAACTGCGCCGCCTGGGCCAGGTCGTGGGCGCCAACGCCGGGGGCGGGGATGAATGCGGTGGCCTCCCGGTTGCCCAGGGTGATGGTGCCGGTCTTGTCCAGCAGCAGCACGTCCACGTCGCCAGCCGCCTCGATGGCCCGGCCCGACGTCGCCAGGACGTTGGCGCGGATCATGCGGCTCATGCCGGCAATGCCGATGGCCGACAGCAAGGCGCCGATGGTGGTGGGAATCAGGCAGACCAGCAGGGCGATCAGCACCGTGATGCTGACCATCGACCCCGCCCCACCGTTGAGCAGGACGCTCATGTAAGAGAAGGGCATCAGGGTGACGCAGACCAGCAGGAAGACGATGGTCAGCGCGATCAGCAGGATCGACAGGGCCACCTCGTTGGGGGTCTTGCCGCGCTTGGCGCCTTCCACCATGGCGATCATGCGATCCAGGAAGGCCTCACCCGGATTGGCGCTCACCCGGACGATGATCCAGTCGGACAGCACCCGGGTGCCGCCCGTCACCGACGAGAAATCGCCCCCCGATTCGCGGATCACCGGGGCGGATTCGCCGGTGATGGCGGATTCGTCCACCGAGGCCACGCCGTCGAGGACCTCGCCATCGGCCGGAATGACCTCGCCGGCCTTGACGAGGACGATGTCCCCGATGCGCAGCTTATCGCTGCCCACCGACCAGGACTGGCTGGAGAGGCTGGGCTCCTTGAGCATCCGCGCCACCACCTGCTGGCGGGCGGCCCGCAGGGCGTCGGCCTGGGCCTTGCCCCGCCCTTCGGCCATGGCCTCGGCCGCGTTGGCGAACAGCACGGTGAACCATAGCCAGCAGGCGACGGCGCAGATGAAGCCCGCCGGCGCATCCCCTGCGCCGCCCAGGGCCTGGAACCAGAGGATGGTCGTGACGATGCTGCCCAGGTAGACCACGAACATCACCGGGTTCTTCCACTGGATGCGCGGACTGAGTTTCTTGAACGACTCGGCCAGAATGGCGCGCCACTGCATCGGCTTGGCCGTGGCGGCGGGCAGCCGGCCGGAATGGGTAAGGGTTTGAGTGTTCGACATGAATAGACTCCGATTACCGCGCTGCGCCAGTTGTCCCGGCGGCGACCTGGGCGGCATCCAGGGCAAGGTTCAGGTTCAGGACGTTGACGCGCGGTTCGCCAAAGAGGCCGAGCTGGCGGGGCGTGGCCAGCCGGTCGACCAGGTCCAGCACATCCTTCCTGGCGATGCCCCGGGCCTGGGCCACGCGCCCGGCCTGGAGGCGGGCGTTGGCGAGCGAGATGTCCGGATCGAGGCCGGACGCGGAGGCCGTGACCGCATCGACCGGTACCGGATCGGCCGCGGAGAGGAGGTTTTCCTTCCGGTAGGCGGCAACCCGTTCATTGACCTGATCCAGCAGCTTTTTGCTGGTTACGCCCTGGTTGCTGGCGCCACTGTTCGCGGCGTTATACGGCTGATCGACCGTCTTGCTCGGGTCTTCGGGATCGGCGCCGGTGGTGGCGCTCGGCCGCGGGTGGAAGTACTCGGGCCGTTCGAAGTGCTGCCCGATCAGCGCCGAACCGACGGCGATGCCGTCCCGTTCGATCAGGCTGCCGTTGGCCTGGGCCGGAAACAGGACGCCCGCCACGCCGGTGGTGACCAACGGATAGCCAAGGCCGGTGACGGCCATGAAGAGGATGGCCGACACGATGGCAGGGCGGAGGAGCCCCTTGCCATGGGCCAGAGAGGGCGTGGAGTGAGAAATATCGTTCATGAAACCAGCTCCTAGAACAGAGTGCCGCCGAGCATGTGCAGGTGCTCGACAATGGGGCCGAGCGCCAGCGCCGGGAGGAAGGTCAGGCCGCCAACCACCAGGTTCACAAAAACCAGCAGGCAAACGAAGGTGAGGTTGGAGGTCGACAGCGTCGCCGCGCTTTCCGGCACGCTCTTCTTGGCCGCCAGGCAGCCCGCAACCGCCAGCATGGGGAGCAGTGTCAGGAAACGGCCGATCAGCATGGCAAAGCCGATGGTCGTGTTGAGGAACGGGGTGTTGGCGTTGAAACCGGCAAAGGCCGAACCGTTGTTGGCGGTGCCGGAGGTGTAGGCGTACAGCACTTCGCTAAAGCCGTGTGGCCCCATGTTAGCCAGGCTTTCCATCGTGGCCGGGACGACCGCGGCCAGGGCGGTGAACCCCAGGATGCTGAACGGATGGGCCAGCACGGCGAGCATGACGTACTTCATTTCCCGGGCTTCGATCTTCTTGCCGAGAAATTCGGGGGTGCGCCCGATCATCATGCCCACTAGGAAGACCGTGAGGATGGCGTAGGTGATCAGGTTGATCAGGCCGACCCCTTCTCCACCGAAGACGTTGTTGAGCATCATCTGGGCGATCGGCACCAGGCCGCCAAGGGGCGTGAACGAATCGTGCATCGAATCCACCGAGCCCGTGGTCGCCGCCGTGGTCACCGTTGCGAACATGCTGGTCTGGGCGATGCCGAAGCGCATCTCCTTGCCCTCCATGTTGCCGCCGGGATGATCCGCCGAGACGCGTTGATCCACGCCGGCCTGGGCAAAGAACGGGTTGCCACTCTGCTCGGCGTTGTAGACCAGCGCCAGGAAGCCGACGAACATCACCAGGAAGGCCGCGAAGAAGGCCCAGCCTTGCCGCCGTCGGGCGATCATCAGCCCGAAGGTGTACGTCAGCGCCGAGGGGATCAGCAGCATGCTCAGCATGTGCAGAGTGTTGGTCAGCGGGGTCGGGTTCTCGAACGGGTGGGCCGCATTCATGCCGAAGAAGCCGCCGCCATTGGTGCCGATGTGCTTGATGGTCTCGAAGCTTGCGACCGGCCCGAGGATCAGTTGCTGGTGGGCGCCTTCAAGCGTGGTGACCCAGGCATCGGCCCCGAGCGTCTGAGGCATGCCCTGCCAGACATAGACGAGCGCCATGAAAAAGCACAGGGGCAGCAGGACACGGTAGATGACCCGGGTGATGTCCACCCAGAAATTGCCGATGTCGCCGCCACTCTTGCGGCCCAGGCCACGCATGAATGCACCGGCCGCCACCAGTCCAGTCGCCGCGCCGACGGTCATCAGGAAAGTGATCGCCGCCATCTGGGAGAAGTTGGACAAGCTGCTTTCGCCGGAATAGGCCTGCCAGTTGGTGTTGGTGATGAAGGATGCGGCCGTGTTGAAGGCTAGGTCCGGGGTCTGGGAGTCACGCCCCAAGGCATCGAACGGCAAAAAGCCCTGGACGCGCAGGATCAGGTAGCCAAGCAGCATCATTGCCGCATTGCTCAACAGCAGTGCCAGTCCGTAGCGCGACCAGGACATGGCCTCGTCCGGGCTGATCCCCAGCAGGCGGTACGTCCAACGCTCCGGCAGCGCATGGTGCGGCGACGTGAACACGTGGGCCAGCCATTTCCCCACGACCGCGACCAAGGCCGTCATGACGGCCAGGATTACGATGAATTGAATCAGGTTGCTGAACATAGGATGGCGCTCTCAAATCTTGGTCAGACCGACAACGAATCCCGCGGTCGACATGAAGAAGGCAAGTGTGAGCAAAACGAAAACCAGGTCGCTCATGGTGGTCACCGGATATTCTTTGTGGGACGAAGATCAAAACCGCTCGGGCTTGATCAGGGCATAGAAGAGATAAGCAAACAACGCTGCAGACGCGATTCCCGACAGCCAGAACATAGCTGTTTCCATTCTTTTTCCTTTAGACGAGCTGGGCACAATCGCCGGCCCCGGCATCTCATCCGCCAAGGTGGCAATCTCGCATTTGGCAAGGCTCAAGCAGCCCACAAACTCATGTTTATGCGAGGCTGTTATCGTATGGAGAAGGGAATCAAATCAGCATCAAATTGCAGTGGAGCGGTGTATAGGCAATATAAAACCTATTCGAACCTCAAAAGTATTACCTCTGCTGAGGCCCTCGCAATTGCCGCTATCGAGTGACTGCATGGCGCATGCAAACGCGTTCTGGTCGGAACATGGGCTGCAGCCGGTTTCGCTGACACCTTGTTAAGGTGGAAGATGAAACGGGAGG